>CAYLJL010000162.1:0-4749 GCA_964384005.1 uncultured Lachnospiraceae bacterium
TTGCGATAGAAAAAGGTTCCAAAAAAATTAAAAATTTCAAAAATTGATTTCCGTGTACCGCACAATTCAAAAATAAAAATAATTTTTCAAGAAAACGAAAAAGCATTCTCGTTTTCTTGAAGTGTCAGTGTTATTTTTTATGAAAAATGACCCTAAACGTAAATTTTAAATTTGAAAAATTATTTTTATTTTTATTATCTTTTATGCGGTATTTCCTTAGAACAATCCTATTTTTCATAATCTTAAATTATTCAAGCGTTTCCTTCAGCTGACTTAAAATATCCTTCATAGGATTATTGATTTCATTATCGTTATTAAGCTTCTTTAAAAATTTTTGAACGTCTCTTTTATCCATTTTATTATTTTCAGATTTTTTGCGTTCCTGAAAAACAGAATATCTTTCCCTGTATCCGCAGACGCATACAAATCTTTTTCCGTCGCCCTCTCCCACAAGCTCAAGCTTTTTGTGGCATTCGGGACACCTTGCGTTGGTAATAACGGAAACAGACTTTTTATATCCGCATTCCCTGTCCTGACAAACAAGCATTCTGCCCTTTTTTCCTTTAACCTCAAGCATAAGCTTGCCGCATTCGGGGCATTTTGTCGTCGACATATTATCGTGTTTAAAAACGGCGTCGCTTAACTTTATTTCATTTATAATACTTTTGGTATATTCTTTTATTTCTTTCATAAAAGAATTTCTGTCAAGGTTTCCCTTGGCTATTTTGCCAAGCTTAAGTTCCCACAAAGCCGTCATTTCCGGGGATTTCAATTCTTTGGGAACAAGACCCAAAAGCTGCCTTCCCTTTGATGTAATAAAAATATCGTTTCCTCTTTTTTCAATTAAATAAGAACTGAAAAGTTTCTCAATAATATCGGCTCTTGTAGCGACCGTACCGAGTCCGCCTGTTTCCCCAAGAGTTTTGCTGAGAAGTTTATCATTGTTTTCCATATATTCAGAGGGCTTTTCCATAGCCGAAAGTAAAGTCGCCTCTGTAAATCTCGCCGGAGGTTTTGTGCTTCCGGAAGTAAGATTTATCTTATCGGCGGAAATTTCCCTGCCCTTAATAAAATCAGGCAGATTCTGTATTTTATCCTCCGTATCGTCCTCATAATCATAAACTTCTTTATATCCCTTCTTTAACACTTTTCTGCCCTTTGCAAAAAACATTTCCCCGCAAACCTCGTATTTAACGCTTATTTGTTCATATTCAAAGGGAGGATATAAAACGCAAAGAAATCTTTTCACAACCATATCATAAATTTTCTTTTCCCTGTCTGTAAACTCGTCGTAATAAACAGGCTGTTCCGTAGGGATAATAGCGTGGTGGTCGGAAACCTTTTTGTTGTCGACAAAATTTGAGTTTCCTCTGAGCTTTGTTTTCAAAAGAACATTCTTAAATTTAAAATATTCTTTCGGCAGGGCCGACAGTCTTTCAGGAATTGTATCAACAATATCCTCCGTCAGATATCGGGAATCGGTACGGGGATATGTCAGAACCTTGTGTCTTTCATAAAGAGTCTGCATAATTGATAAAGTTTCCTTTGCGGAAAATCCGAATCTTTTGTTAGCCTCTCTTTGCAGTTCCGTCAAATCGTATAATAAAGGTGAGTATGATTTTTTTACGCTTTTTTCAACAGAAATAATTCTGCCCTTTTTATTTTTAACCTTCTGAACAGCCAAGTCTCTTTTTTCCCTGTCAAAAGTTTTAATATCGCCGCTTTTCGGCTCAATCCAAGTAAATTTAACTCCCGCGTCCAAAATTTCAAAGCCAAAAAATTGTTTTGGCTGAAAATTTTTAATATCGTCTTCTCTTTTAAGAATTATATAAAGAGTAGGAGTCTGTACTCTTCCGCAGGAGAGCTGAGCATTAAACTTAGAAGTCAGCGCTCTTGTGGCGTTAATTCCGACAAGCCAGTCGGCTTCCGCCCTTGATACGGCAGAATAATACAGATTGTCATATTCCTTGCCGTTTTTAAGCCTTGAAAATCCCTCTCTTATAGCCTTGTCTGTAACTGAAGAAATCCAGAGTCTTTTAAGTGGCTTTTTATTTCCCGCCTTTAAAAGGCACCATCTCGCCACAAGCTCGCCTTCACGTCCGGCGTCCGTTGCGATAACAATTTCGGAAATATCGTTCCTGTGAATAAGACTTTTAACAATACCAAACTGCTTCGAAGTCTGTTTTATAACGACAAGTTCTGTTTTCTTTGGCATAATCGGCAAATCGTTAAGATTCCAGCTTTTATACTTATCGTCATATTTTTCAGGGTCGGCGAGAGTTACAAGATGTCCCATAGCCCATGTTACAACATATTTTCCGCACTCAAGAAAACCGTTTTTTCCGTTTTTGCAGCCAAGAACTCTCCCGATGTCTTTACCAACTGACGGTTTTTCAGCGATAACAAGAGTTTTCATTATTTTATCTCCTTAATAAATGATTTTAATTTATCCAAATCCCCGCCGCTCTCAAAAATTCTCCTTACAATAGCGGAACCGATAATTACGCCGTCGGCGTCTTTTTCAAAAAGTCTGACGTCATCTCTTGAGGAAATACCGAAACCAACGCAGACAGGGGTATCGGTTTCTTTTTTAATCTGATTAATAAAAGAGAAAATTCGTTTGTCAAAAGTTTTCCTTTCACCCGTAACCCCAAGGGAGGAAACGCAGTAAATAAATCCCTTTGAGTTTTTAACAAGCATAGGCATACGTTTATCTGATGTAAGGGCTATAAGAGGGATACAATACAGCTGTGTATTTTCGAGCAGATATGAAATCTCGTCATATTCCTCATAAGGCAAATCCGGAACGATAATTCCGTCAAAGCCGGCGTCAGCGCAGTTATTAATAAACTTTTCCTTTCCATATCCGAAAATAGTGCTGTAATAAACCATAGCGACCAGCGCCGCATCTGATTTTTCTCTTATATTTTTAATTGTATTAAAAAATTTATCCAATTTAAAACCGCCCTTAATAGCTCTTAAAGAAGCCGCCTGAATAACCGGTCCATCGGCGAGAGGGTCAGAAAAAGGGATTCCGACTTCAATAATATGACAGCCGGCCTCACAAAGAGCGTAAATAATTTTTTCCGTATAATCAAGGGACGGGTCTCCGCCGCATACATAAGGTATAAAGGCTTTTTCCCCCTTATCTTTCATAAGTTTAAATTTTTCGTCAATTCTGTTCATAATAAATACTCCCCCTTAAAATTCCTTTCCAAGATATTTAGCGACAGTGTGAACGTCTTTGTCCCCTCTGCCCGAAAGATTAACAACAATAACTTCGTCCTTACCCATCTTCGGCGCAGTTTTCAGAGCCTCCGCCAGAGCGTGGGAACTTTCGATTGCGGGCATGATTCCCTCATAACGGCAAAGAGTTTTGAAAGCCTCTATAGACTCGTCATCAGTAACGGAAGTATATATAACCCTGCCGGAATCCCTGAGATAAGAGTGTTCAGGGCCTACGCCGGGATAATCAAGTCCCGCTGAAATAGAATAAGCCGTTTTTATAAGTCCGTCGTTATCCTGAAGGATGTAAGTTTTCATTCCGTGTAAAATACCGGTTCTTCCCTCGGAGAAAGCTGAAGCGTGTTCTCCCGTCTCAATACCGTGTCCGGCGGCCTCAACGCCTATAAGCTCAACATTTTTATCGTCAATAAAAGGATAAAACATACCTATAGAGTTGCTTCCGCCTCCGACACAGGCGAAAACCTTGTCAGGAAGCCTTCCCTCTGCTTCCATAATCTGTTTTTTCGTTTCATCTCCGATAATTCTCTGAAAATCCCTGACCATGGTAGGATAAGGGTGAGGGCCAACAGCTGAGCCTATTATATAAAAAGTATCCTCCGCGCGGGCCGCCCATGTTCTTATAGCCTCGTTTGTGGCGTCTTTAAGGGTTCCCGTACCGCTTGAGACAGGAATAACCTTAGCGCCTAAAAGTTCCATACGAAACACGTTCAGCTTTTGCCTTTCAATGTCCTCAACGCCCATATACACCTCGCACTCCATATCAAACAAAGCTGCGACGGTAGCGGTCGCGACTCCGTGCTGTCCCGCGCCCGTTTCAGCTATAACCTTTGTTTTTCCCATATGCTTAGCGAGAAGCGCCTGACCGACAGCATTGTTTATTTTATGGGCGCCGGTGTGATTAAGGTCTTCTCTTTTAAGATAAATTTTAGCGCCGCCGCACATTTTAGTAAGTCTGTCGGCGTAGTACAATACAGAGGGTCTTCCGACATACTGTTTCATATATTCTATGAAATCATTTTTAAACTCATCTGTAGAACAATACTCTATATATTCCTTTTCAAGTGTTTTCAAAGTATTCATAAGTGTTTCGGGAACAAATTGCCCGCCGTACTCGCCAAAATCTTTATTCAAACTCATTTTTAATCCTCCTCATAAGACTTTTGATTTTATTGTAATCTTTAACGCCGTCCGTTTCAACGGAAGAACTTAAATCCAGAACGTTTGGCTTAACCGCCGCATAAGCCTTCAGAATGTTATTCTCATCAAGTCCTCCCGCCAGAACTGTAAAATATTTTTTGCTGAAATTCCGGGCCAAATCCCATTTAAAAGTTTTTCCGCTTCCTCCTCTTAAATCTTTGGTATATGTATCAAGAAGAAAACCATCGGCGTTTTTAAATTTTTCAGCGGTAATCTCAGGGTTTATATTATTAACGGAAATGCTTTTCCAGACAATGCGGTTTTTAAAATTACAGCAGAAATAGTCATTTTCGTCATAATTAAGCT
>CAYLJL010000163.1:0-712 GCA_964384005.1 uncultured Lachnospiraceae bacterium
ATACCCGATGAACCCGGTTTCATTGTTGGCCCTATCTCATGGGTTCTGGGCGTTATTCTGAATTTTGTTTTTAACGTTGTTTATTTTATTACTGAAAATTTCTCTTTGGGAATTACCATTATCGTTGTTACGATTATCGCGAGAGTTCTTATGCTTCCGCTTTCTTTTAAACAGCAGAAATCTATGGTCATTATGCGCAGAATTCAGCCTGAAATTAAAAAAATTCAGGATAAATACAAGGACGATATGGCCGACCCTGAAGTTAAAAGAAAAATGAATACGGAAATGCAAAAGCTCTATTCAAAAAATAATTATAACCCTTTAAGCGGATGTTTGCCTTTATTAATTCAGCTGCCTATATTTATTGCTCTGTATTATATAATGCAGAATTCTTATGCTTTTATTGATATTATAAACGATTCTTATCTCGAAGTAAGCAATGTTATTGTACAAGAGGTTAATGAAGACAAGGAAAGGGGCATTGAACTTCTTGAACAAAGCGACGAAATTTTGAGCATCAGACAGAAAAGCGAAGAAGAATGGAGCGACGAAGAAAAAAAACTTATTGAGGAGTATGAAAACAATAAATATACTTTCTGGTATGAATTTTCAAATGACGAAATCAAGCCTATGGTTCCAAATGATATGAGAAATCCTGACGATGGTGTGAATTTTAATACTCTTAACCCCGAACATATGGTGAAGGCTTTTG
>CAYLJL010000163.1:722-4690 GCA_964384005.1 uncultured Lachnospiraceae bacterium
AAACGTTTTTACAGACGAAAAAATTGAGAAAAACCTTGAGAAAAAAGAAAATATAGAATATTTTGGTCTGGGAATTAACCTTACAGAGGCCGCAGGAATAGGTTTTCCCGGGATTATTATAACTCTTTTATCGGGTATTACAACATTCCTTTCAAGCTGGCTTATGAACCTTAAAAACAAAAATATGGGCGGTGCGGCCGCTTCTCAGCAAAAAATTATGATGATTACCATGCCTCTTATTATGGCGTGGATTACGTCGGGTCTTCCCTGCGGTGTTGGTCTTTACTGGATTACTTCAAATATCTTTATGATTGTTCAGCAACAGGTTCTGAACAGATATTATGAAAATAAACTCAGCTTAGAGGAGGCAAAGACAAGTAAGATTATTGATGAGAAGCCTGAAATTAAAAAAGGTAAGAATCGGAAAAGTAAGAGGTGATTTTTTATGAAAAGTGTCGAAGTTACAGGAAAAACAAAGGATGAGGCTATTAACAGTGCTTTAGCTCAGCTTGACGCGGTTATTGATGATGTTTTAGTAGAGGTTATTGAGGAAGGTACAAGAGGTTTCTTGGGAATCGGCGGAAAGCCTTTCAGAATTAAAGTTACCAAAAAGGCAAATCCTGTTAAAGCCGCTAAGGATTTCTTGAGGGAAATTTTTGTCTCTATAGGAGTGAGTGTTGATATCAGATGCGAATTTCTTGATGAGAAAAATCTTAATATTAATTTGAGCGGCGGAAATATGGGTGTTGTTATAGGAAAAAGAGGTCAGACCCTCGACGCTCTCCAATATCTTACAAGTATTGTCGTTAATAAAAAAGAAGATAAATTTGTAAATGTAACTATAAATACGGAATTTTACAGGGAAAAAAGAAAGGAAACTCTTGAAAATCTTGCTATGAGTCTTGCCAGAAAGGCAAAACAACTCAGAAAAGATATTGTCCTTGAACCGATGAACCCAGGTGAAAGAAGAATTATACATTCTACTTTACAGAATGACAGATATGTCACTACTCACAGCGAGGGCGAGGGTATCTACAGATATGTTGTTATTTCTCCTAAAGATGAGTACAGAAACAGCTATAGCGGTGATTATAAAAGAAGTTATAACGACAGTTACAGAAGCAGTTATAAGGAAGGGTATAAAGACGGTTATAAGAAGGAAGGCTATAGCGGAAGATATGATTATAAGGGCGGATATAATAAAAGCTATAAATATAATAAAGGCTATAAGTCAGATTATTTCAAATATGATTATAAAAATTCCGATAATCCGGAAACGGCTGCTGACGTTGACAATGAAAGTTGATTAATACTATTTACAGCAATTCGCATAATTTTTAATGTGAATCAACAAAATAACTCCTTGGTTTATCGTTTTATTAAGGTTTGTTTATTCATTTTTTTATTATTTCCGCTGTAGTAAAAAATTTTTTCAGAAAAAAACAATAAAATAATTCTTTATTATATAAGATTTTATTGTTTTGATATATAGCTTTTTCCTTGAATAAATTTTATTTGTACAATCCTCCGTCTTTTTTCAGGCGGAGGATTGTATTTTCTGTCGGAAAAGGAATAGACTTCTCTTTCGGAATTATGAAATTAAATTAATCCAATAAAAAATATTTTATTCAGCGGTCAGCGTTCTTGCGACGCAAAAGAGCTGAACTTTTTAAAGGTTTGCGGAGGTCCGGAGCACGGAAATCAATTTTTAAAATTTTTTTAATTTTTTGAAACCTTTTTCTATCGCAAAAAGGTTCCAAACCTTCAAAAATGCTCTTGAAGCATAAAAAACCTTGGGCTCTGCCCAAACCCGCAAGCCTTTGAAAAGGCTTGACCTAAACTTTTATGCGAAACTCCGTTTCGCTGTTTCAAAAATTGATTTTCGTGGGTCCGGAGAGAGCCAGAGCCTCGAAGGTCTTTGCGTCAACAAATTGAATTTCTGTACTATGAAGCAGAAATTATGTTCTTTCAGAAGGTGATTTTTATTATGAAATGTAATTTTGACGATACTATAGCCGCGATTTCTACACCCCTTGGAAAAGGGGGAATTGCTATTGTCAGAATGAGCGGAAAAGATGCTCTTTTTATATTGGATAAGGTTTTTAAACCTATGGGAAAAGAAAAAAAAGTCTTTTCTCTTAAAAGCCACAGCGTTACTTATGGTTATGTTTTTGACGGTGAAAGAATTATTGACGAGGTTCTTCTCATTCTTATGCTTGCCCCTAAAACATATACAAGAGAAAATGTTGTTGAAATAAACTGTCATGGGGGAGTTAAAGTTGTTAAGTCTATTCTTGATGTACTTATAAAAAACGGCGCAAGACTCGCTATGCCGGGAGAATTTACAAAAAGAGCTTTTTTGAACGGCAGAATTGATTTATCTCAGGCTGAAGCCGTTATAGACCTTATTAACGCTAAAACGGAACTTTCCGAAAAAGCCGCTTTAAATCGTCTTGAGGGACGGCTTTCCGAAAAAGTCAGAAAACTCAGAGAAAAAATACTTACTATGACCGCACATATTGAGGTCAATATTGATTATCCCGAACACGATGACGAGAATTTTTCTTATAAACTGGTATTTGAAAAAACTTCCGAAATTTTAAGCGAGGTTAATCGTCTTATTCAAACCGCTTATATGGGCAAGGTTATTAACGAGGGCGTAAAAACTGTTATACTCGGAAAACCAAACGTCGGAAAAAGTTCTCTTATGAATTGTCTCCTTGATGAGGAAAGAGCTATTGTTACTGATATCCCCGGTACTACAAGGGACGCTCTTGAGGAAAATATAAACGTCGGCGGAATTTATCTTAATATTATTGATACCGCAGGAATAAGAGCTACCGACGATATTATCGAAAAAATAGGCGTTGAAAAGTCCAAGATGTACGCTGAAAACGCTGATTTTATATTTTTTGTTGTCGACAGTTCAAAAGAACTTGATTCGGAAGATTTAGAAATACTTGATTTTATAAAAAAATTCGATAAAAAGGCTCTTGTTGTTTTAAATAAATCGGATTTGGATAAAAAGTCTGATTTTAACGAGATTTTAAAGTTTATAGATAAAAAATATATTCTGTCTGTTTCAGCTAAAAACAGAGTTGGTATTGATGAGTTATTCGATAAAATAAAAGAACTTTTCTTTGACGGCGAAATAGACGCCAATGACGAAGTATTAATCGCTAATGAAAGAAATAAATTGTCTCTTATAAACGCTAAAAAAAGCCTTGAAAACGTTATCGAAACTCTTATAAATAAAATGCCTCAGGATTTTTTGTCAATGGATTTGACCGACGCTTATTCTTATTTAGGTGAGATTGTCGGTGAAACCCTCGGCGAAGATGTTATTGATAAGATTTTTTCGGAGTTCTGCCTTGGTAAATAGGCTTTATCAGACTTCTTTCGAAACTTTATGCCAACAGAGGTAACTCCTCAAAAAAATATTTTATTCAATGCTTCTTTAACGTTTTCGGCGTTTAAAAAGCAAAACGACTTTCTATGAAACAGCGCCGCGAAGAACGCGGGCGGTTAATCCGGCTTTTGCGTCGCAAAAGCGCTGACCGTTGAATGAAATGATTTTTATTGAATTGATGTAATTTCCCAGTTTCCGAAGAGGTCTGTTGATTGATTATAAAAATCAGAAAGAGAAAGGTTGTTGTCATTATGAGATATAACGCGCAGGAAGCCGACGTCGTTGTCGTCGGGGGCGGACACGCCGGATGTGAGGCGGCTTTGGCGGCGGCAAGAATGGGTCTTGTGACTATTATTTTCGCTATAAATCTTGACAGTATTGCTATGATGCCCTGTAATCCTAACATCGGCGGAAGCTCAAAAGGCCATCTTGTCAGAGAAATAGACGCCTTGGGCGGAGAAATGGGAAAAAATATTGATAAAACTTATATTCAGACTCGTATGCTTAATACAGGAAAAGGCCCGGCTGTTTATTCTTTGAGGGCTCAGGCTGACAAAGC
>CAYLJL010000164.1:0-4676 GCA_964384005.1 uncultured Lachnospiraceae bacterium
TGCGATAGAAAAAGGTTCCAAAAAAAACTAAAAATTTCAAAAATTGATTTCCGTGTTTGATTTCAGAAATTTTTCGGAAATGAATTGCTATAGTATTATTTATTCAAATCGTAAAAAAGTATCTCATCGGGTTTTACAAGGGAAAGCTGTTCTCTGGCAATTTTTTCCACATATTCGTCACTGTTCTGATAGTTTTCCTCGTTTTTGATTTTTTCGGTAAGTTTATTCTGCTCGTTTATCTGCGCGAGAATATCCTCGTTTTTTTTGTTTAACTCAAGAGTATAGGAATACTGCATATATATAATTGAAACGCCAAGAAACAGAAATCCTCCCATAATTAACACATATAAAAAGTTATGACGTTTCTTTTTAGGGAGTTTATCATTTGTTTTATTATTGGATTTAGTTTTATTAAAATTTTTGTCATTTGTTTCAATACCGACATTTTTCATAATTTCACTCCTGAGGGGTTTTCAGGAAAAACCGTCCGAAGCGGTATTTCCCAAAGTCAGATTTTTTCTTCAGTCAGGACGCCCGCGGTTTAAAGTCTGCGGCGCTTTCTGAATATTTATTCTTCAGAAAATTCATATTTTTTTATAATTTTAACTTTTTTTACAGTCTGAATTCATTGTTGTTTATGATTGTTTTCGATTTTTTTTGATTGGAAGTGAAAATATTATTTTTCCGATAGTAAGGTCAAATATTTTTCTGAAAAGTTTATAAACGTAACTGAGCGGTGTAAAAATAATTTTGAAAACAACAATTAATATTTTTTTTATAAGTAACAAAATTCTATCGGAAATTTCAAGAAAAATTTTACTCGCTATGGAAAAATAAAAAATCATTCCAAGAAAGCAGCCTAATATTAAAAATCCCCTGATTTCCCCGTAATTTTCCTTTAACATAACAAAAAAAAGCACAAGAGCCGATACAGTCCAGTAAATCAAATCCTCAATCTGAATTATAAATTTAAAATGTTTTACAAGTTTTCTGAAAATTACCAGAAAGTCATAAAAAAAACCAGTTATAAAGCCGAAAAGCACGGAAAGAAGAAAAAGAAAAAGCTGATTGTTAATTGATAAAATCATAAGCTTGTCATTTAAAGATTCTTCCGAGGATAGAGTGTCTTTCAGGATGCCCTTTTTCTTCATAGTTTATGCTGTAGACAGTTCCGTCTATGTCTATTTCGCCCTTTTCAATGCTTAAAGAATTCATATTGAGATATTCGCCCTTTATAACCAATATTCCCATTTCCGTTTCCGCCGCTATCATATCCTCATCAAAAGATATAACATTAAGCACGCCTGTTACGGAAAGTTTTTCCCTGTTTTCCATAATTAAATTATGTCTGAAGGATTTTTCTTCCTGCATATGTAAGTCCCCCTTAACAAATATATTTACAGCAGTACGCGGAATTTCTGGCGCAAAACAATAAAATAACTTATTGTTTACACTATTAAATATATAAGAAGGACGGGAATATTATTCCAAACTTTTGTACAAAGCAGACGCTTCGTCTTTTTTTACCTGCTCCTTTACTGAAAGCACCTGAACCTTTGTGATATTATTGCCGAATTTTATTTCGATTATATCTCCCTCTTTTATTTCAAGCCCCGCTTTCGCCGTTTTGCCGTTTACGCTTACTCTGCCGGCGTCGCAGGCCTCGTTAGCTATAGTTCTTCTTTTTATTATTCTTGATACCTTTAAATATTTATCAAGTCTCATATTGACATCACCCTATTTATGATTATATCAAACAGCAGAAGGTTTGGCGCGAAACAATAGATTTCTTTCGAAACTATAAAATTTATGAAGTCCCGAAAGAAGTTTAATAAAAAAATTATTTTAATTTCATTATAGTCAATCGACCTGAAAAATGAATAAGTTCGGCGGTGAAAATAATTTTTTCCTCGCCTTCTTTTTTCCATTTTAAAGTTGATTGACTATAATATATTATGGTTTGTTAAAATTTTTCCGTTCACGCTTTTATTGTTTTGCTATAAACAAAAAAGAAGGCAATACCGCTTATTGAATTTTTTACACCTTTCAGAAAACGGTGCTTATTTGAAAAATTATTTACGGTATTGCCTTTTTAAAGGCGGAAAGCCTGTTTTTATCTGTTTACAGAGCCGTCCGCGCAAATTTATCCCTATGGGTAAACTGCGCAGCGGATTTGGCCGATACACCTCAACGGTGATTAAATATCACTGTCTTACGAGTAAACGAATTAATGCCGAAAAAATAATTTATCTGCCGTTTACGGCGTCCTTTAACACTTTACCTGACTTAAATCTCGGCGCTTTTGACGCGGGGATTTCCATAGGTTCTTTAGTCTGAGGGTTTCTTCCTGTGTGCGCCGCTCTCTCAAGAACATCGAATGTTCCGAAACCTACGAGTCTTACTTCATTTCCCGCTACAAGTTCAGCTGTGACAACTTCCTCAAATGCTTTTAACGCTTTTTCAGCGTCTGTTTTTTTAAGACCCGCTTTTTCAGCGATAGCACTGACTAATTCTGTTTTATTCATTTTTATATCCTCCTAAAAAGTTATAAGTAACACCCATTTTATATTATGACACATTTTGCCAAGTTCGTCAATAGACAACTTACAAAGAATCAAGCGGTTATCCGATAAAATATCGGGAGAACTTTAAGCTTTTATAATATCAAAGGGTATCACCATCAATATATTCAAACTTATTTATAAACTTTTCTACAGCGTTTGTCAAGGCAAATTCGGAATTTATTTTTAAAAAATTTGAAATTTTTACGGTTTTAATTAAAATTTCACCAATTATACACTCACAATATTTATTATCATCTATACTCATAGTATCAATATTATTTAACACACTTTTAAGCTCGTCAAGAATTTCTGTAAGAGATAAGTCATTTTCAGATGTTTCCGCTTTTTTTAATACTTTTTCCGCGCGCATAAGCGCAGGGAGATTTTTAGGTATGCTTTTTAATGTCTCCGACGGGGTTTTATAACCTTTTTCTTTTCTTTTCAGTTCCTCCCAGTTCTGGAGAACCTTTTCAGGCGTTTCGGCGGAAGTGTCTGAAAATATATGCGGGTGGCGGTATATCATTTTTTTTGATACGCCGTCTATTACATCGGACAGTGAGAACCGTTTCTCTCCTTCGGCGATAATGGAATGAAAAACTACCTGCAGAAGAACGTCCCCAAGTTCCTCGCAGAAATTTTTATCGTCTTTTTTGTCGATTGCTTCTATAACCTCATAACATTCCTCTATTAAATATTGCTTTAATGTTTCATGGGTCTGAATTTTATCCCACGGACAGCCGTTTTCCCCTGTCAGTATTTCCATTATTTTTTTAAAATCCTCAAAGCTGTAGGTTTCTTTATTTTCTATTATATTTTTTATCGGCTCGCTTTTTCTCATATTCTCGATACTCCCGATTTTATCGCCGCCTCGGCTACGGCTCTCGCTACGTTTCTCGCTGTGTTTCCGTTAAACGGGGAAGGAATTACTATACCTTTTTCACGGTCTTCGTCAGTTACAAGGGAAGCTATCGCGTCCGCCGCCGCGAGCTTCATTTCTATATTTATATCTTTTGCCCGTACGTCCAGAGCGCCCCTGAATATTCCCGGAAAGGCAAGAACGTTGTTTATCTGATTCGGATAATCGGAACGGCCGGTAGCGACGATTCTGGCGCCCGCCTTTTTCGCCGCCTCGGGCATAATCTCCGGTACGGGATTTGCCATAGCGAAAATGACGGGGTCTTCCGCCATAGATTTTACCATATCCTCTGTAAGAAGGTTCGGAGCCGACACACCGATAAATATATCAGCGCCGATTAAAATATCTTTTATTGTGCCGTGGATTTTATCGGGGTTTGTAATCTGTGAAAGCTTTGCCAGAGAAGCGTCTTTATATTGTATGTCGGAGGCTATTACTCCGTTTATATCCGCCAGACTTACGTTTTTAAAGCCCGCGTATACAAGAAGTTTTGCTATCGCGGTACCCGCCGCTCCCGCGCCTGATATGGCGACTTTTACATCTTCCGGACTTTTCCCTGTTATTTTGAGGGCGTTTCTTATCCCTGACAGCAATACGACCGCCGTCCCGTGCTGGTCATCATGAAATACAGGTATGTCGCAGACCTCTTTTAGTTTCTCCTCAATTTCAAAGCACCGGGGAGCGGCGATATCCTCAAGATTTATACCTCCGAAACTTCCCGCCAGAAGGCTTATTGTTTTTACAATTTCATCGGGCGTTTTAGAACGAATGCACAGAGGTATTGCGTCAACGCCTCCGAATTCCTTAAAAAGCACGCATTTTCCTTCCATAACGGGCATTCCCGCCTCGGGCCCTATGTCACCGAGTCCTAAAACCGCCGTCCCGTCCGTAATTACGGCGACGGTATTCCAACGGCGGGTAAGCTCAAAAGAAAGCTCGGGATTTTCTTTTATAGCTATACAGGGATACGCAACCCCCGGAGTATAGGCGATTGACAAATCCTCATAAGTGTTGAGTTCCGCACGGGATACTATTTCAAGTTTACCTTTCCAGCCCGCGTGTTTTTCAATAGAAACTGTTTTATAATCCATAAGACATCTCCTTTTTGTTTTATAATAGACTTCTTTCGAAACTGCGAAACTACTCCGGTCCAACAAAAAAATATTTGTATCAATATGAAGTTTCGAAAGAAGTAT
>CAYLJL010000165.1:0-4626 GCA_964384005.1 uncultured Lachnospiraceae bacterium
TATACTTAAAGAGGATTTTGACAAGGCTATGGAATATTCTAATCTCGCTATTGAAGACCAGCCTGAGCATTCGGCGGCGTGGGACAATATCGGACAGATTTATTTCAGACAGGAAAAATTTGACGACGCTAAAGCGGCATTTCTTAAAGCTCTTAAATTTAAGGAAAATATGGTGGACAGCCTTTATTATTTAGGATGTATTTATGAAACGGAAAAGAACGGCGATAAGGCTTTTGAATGTTTCTCAAAGGCTAAAAAATGCAATGTATCTTCCCTTAATACGATTACAAGGGAACAAATCCTCGAAAAGTACAGAAAGTATGATGATACGGACGAATAAAAAAACCGAGTGGAAGAATAAGTTTTCCACTCGGTTTTTTATTGGATTTCTTTCGGAATTTTACGATAATTCCGAAAAAGTTAAAAATATTTTTTCTTTATTATGAAATTGCTGTAATAGTGCGGTTTCGAAAGAAGTCTATTGTAAATAGTTCTCTATAAAAGTTTTTATTTCTGATTTTTCGATAACAGTTTTATGAAGAATTTCTCTCTTATTAATACCGTTTATCGGAGCGGGGATTTTTTCTTTCCATAGGTCGGAAAGTGTTTCTAAAGCATCAAAGGGGTCTAAGGAAGAATATTTATCATCTATTGCGGCACATACGTCTTTAGCGAATTTATAAGGACTCGCTGTTGATACTATAACATTTTTTGTTATATCTCCCGTTTCTTCTTTATATTTTTTATATGCCGAGTAAGCAACCGCCGTATGTGTATCAATAACATATCCGGATTTTTCATATAATTCTTTTATTCCGCCAAAAGTTTCCTCTTTTGAGGCGTATTCGCCTATTACATAACCGGCGCTTACTTTGAAATCATATTTTTTATCGGTTTTAAGCCCGTCCATAAGAGTTTTTACCTTTTCGGTATCTTCACATATATGGTAAAGAAGTCTCTCAAGGTTACTTGAAATCAATATATCCATTGACGGCGAAGGCGTTATTATAAATTCTCTGTTTATATTATATGTTCCCGTTTTAAAAAAGTCGTAAAGAACTTTATTGTCGTTTGACGCACAGATAAGCTTGCCGACAGGCAACCCCATTTTTTTAGCGTAGAAACCTGCCAGAATGTTTCCGAAGTTTCCTGTCGGAACCGTAAAGTTTATTTTATCCCCGAAATTTATCTCATTATTTTTAACCATCTGGGCGTAAGCATAAAAATAATAAACTATCTGCGGAGCAAGACGTCCTATATTTATTGAATTCGCGGAGGAAAATATATAGCCCTTTGATTTAAGGGAAGCGTTTAATTCCTTATCGGTGAAAACCTGTTTTACCGCCGTCTGTGCATCGTCGAAATTTCCTTTTATTCCTACTACACAGGTGTTTTTTCCGGTCTGAGTAACCATTTGCTGTTTTTGTACGGCTGAAACACCGTCTTCAGGAAAGAATACTATTATTTTTGTATCCTCTACATCAGCAAAACCTTCAAGCGCGGCTTTTCCTGTGTCACCGCTTGTCGCCGTAAGTATTACTATTTTTTCGTTTACCCCGTTTTTCCTGGCGGACGTTTTCAGAAGATACGGAAGTATTGAAAGCGCCATATCTTTAAAAGCAAGGGTTTTTCCATGGAAAAGCTCAAGAAAATATTCGCCCCCTGCTGTCTTTAACGGAGCTATAAACGGAGTGTCAAATTTTTCATCATAGGCTTTCTCTATACAGTATTTAAGCTCCTGCTCTGTAAAATCAGAAATTATAAGTTTTAAAATCTCATAAGCCAGCTCTTTATAATCCATTTCAAGAATTTTTTTTAGTTCAAAGTCTATTTCCGGTATTTCGCAGGGTACGTACAGCCCCCCGTCGCCGGCAATTCCTTTTATTATTGCTGAACTTGCTGTTATTAAGGTTTTATCGCCTCTTGTACTTTTAAACTGAAGTGACATAATTATTACAATTCCTTTCTCTGTCTTTAATGCGGAACCTGATATGGCTTTTACTCAAAAGACAAACTTAACGACTTTGCTATAAGGTTGAAAATTATGGCAAGGTAATTTGTATCGACGTCTGACCATTTATTTGAGTGTCCATAGGTAGATATAAAAATCAATCCTTTTATACAATCATTTTCCTTTATTAAATATTGTATCGCGGAATGGTTTTTTGTATCATAGAAAAATTTATACAAGTTAAGATTTTTTGTTTCCATACTTATATAATTTCCAACGGTAAGCATATTTCTGTTGTCAAACAAGTCTTTATATTCATCAAGCAGGGAGATTATTTTTAAATCTTCCTCTGTAGCGTTATGGGAATATATATTTTTAAGGTTGTTTCCATAAAAAATCATACATTTATCAAATAAATAATAACGGGATAAAGTATCCGCGGTCTTTATTATATTATCAAAAATATTTTCTCTCTCGGAGGTTAAAAGAAGGTTGATTATACCGCATATATGTTCACTTTTCTGAGTTGTGCTTATATTCGGCATTATTGAAATCGCTTTTGAGTTTAAGTCAACATAGGAAAGAGAGCCGTGTTTTTCTTTATTGTAAATTATAAAACGGTTTCTTCCTTTTTCTTTCGCTATGTAAAGACATTTGTCAGAAAGCTTTAAGAGAGTTTCATAGTTATCGGCATCGTTAGGCCACATAGCGGTTCCCAAAGAGGTGGTTATTTTTATTTTACCCGAGTATGACCATTCTATTTTTGAGCGTATTGCCCTTAAAATCGAACGTATCTCATTTTCAGAGGAAACGTCTATATTTTCTATGGCGATTAAAAACTCATCTCCGCCTATTCTTCCGACAATACCACGCTCTCCCACTATATTTTTTAATGTCTGGGAAACCGTAAGCAAAACCTCGTCGCCAAACATATGACCATATGTATCATTTATATCCTTAAAATAGTCAATATCCATCATTACAAGGGCCATTGTCTTAAGCTTATCCGATTTGAGCCTGATTTTAATCGCGTCGGTTACGGCTTTTTTATTCAAAAGGCCCGTAAGACTGTCGATATTTGCCATATTCTCAAGAAAATCAAGGTCGGAGCGAGATATAAAACAGGAATTTTTAATTATTCCGAATACGATTTTTTCATTATTTCCTTTATTGGAGGATATCCCTTTTATACTTATTTTCTCATAATCTCCCGTATAGGATAATATATTTGAGTTTACAATGTGAAAAAAGTTATTTGAAAAATTCTCTATGTCGTAAATGAGTTTGTCAAGGTCAGTATAATTCATATTGTACTCGTCAGGATTCAGTTTTTTGGCGAAGTCCTCTATGGAGTTTAATTTGGTTATACTCATTTTCCCGTTTTTAAACCGGGATAAGGTTATTTTTTCTGACGACGAGGAATACTCAAAGTACAAATCGTCCGAAAGGCTTAAAACAGAGTTGAATTTTTCTATTGTATTGTCGAGATTTTTTGCACACTGATGCAAATAATCTATGTGGTAAATTTCTATATTCATATAATCGGTATCTTTTGTGTCCGCATATCCCTTTTCCATAAAAATTACGGCAGGGATATACTGATTTTCGGGAATATCGCAGTCTTTTTCCATATTGTTTTTACGATGAATATTTGATGTCTGTCTTAATTTAAGAAATATAAAATCCTTTCCTCCGATGGGAAGCGATTTTGATTTTTCTATAAATTCATCTTTGTAGTCAGGGTGAATATTTTTTGTTATCGGAAAAATATCATATTCTCCTAAAAAACGATACACGGATTCATCAGCTATTTTTAAATAGAAATCGCTTCCCATAAGAGCGTTCCCTATTTTTACAGCAGAACTGACCGGGTCTTCTATACTAAAAGTTTCCGTAAATATCACTCCTTACATAATTGTTTATGGCATACCGAAAGTTTATAGGTATATACGTTCGGTCTTCATTTTTTTCTTTGTTTATTTATTCTGATTAATCGGCGGCTTCCCGCGGAAAAACAATAAAGGCAAGCGGTTTAATCAGAATAATAAATATATTGTTTTACAGCAATTACACAATTAAAGTATTAATTATGGAGACAAAAGATATTTTATATTAAATCAGAGATACGCTCCTGTACAGTATTTCTTGTCGAATTCAATTAGAATTGCTGTGTAAAAGAAAAAGCTTCTTATACCTATTTTACTATATTTATTTATAAATTACAATATTTTTTATAATAATTTTAAAAACACTTATGTAAAATCCCGAATAATTCAAAAATATAGTCAATCAACTTGAAAATGAGCAGAAGGAGGCGGGCTGAAAATTATTTTTTCTTATCCTTTGCGGTGTTTCCCGAAGTCAGGGTCAAGTCTTTTTTCAGGCTCGCGGGGTGGTGGGACAGCGTCCCACGGTCTTAAGTTAGTGCGTATGGGGCAAAGCCTTATGGTCTTAATTTATGAAACCAGCGTGAATTTTATAAAAAAGATATTTACAAATCATTATTTATATTATAAAATAAATAATATTGACTAATCTTTTAAGGCTATACTTTGATTATCAAAAGATTTGATTATCAAAATTATTTTTTATTGTTTAAGTTCTTTTGATTATAAGAACTTGTATTAAAAACCTATTTATATAGTCAATCAACTTGAAAATGAGCAAAAGGAGGC
>CAYLJL010000166.1:0-4561 GCA_964384005.1 uncultured Lachnospiraceae bacterium
ATGTTTTAGCGAAAGGCGTTTTGCTTTTTAAACGCCGAAAGCGTTAAGAAACATTTAATGAAATAATTTTTTTGACGATACTTCTATTGGCATGAAGTTTCGAAAGGAGTCTAATAAAAACCACACGCTGAAATAAAACCAAAACCCGTAATTATATTTTCACGCTTGTTTTTATTGGTATTTCAGCCCTCATAATGCAATTTTACAAATTTTCCAGTGTACAGCTCATAGTGTGATTACATCCGTTCACTTTATGACTGACAGATTTTATTCTGTAATTTTCATCAATACCGAGATAATCATCAGCTATGCGCATTACCCGACCGGCTCTTGCCTTGTCGTGACCTATAAAATCCATAGAAAGTTCACGTTTCAGGACACTTTTTTCTTTAAGTTCATTCTTGGCAAGCTCCTGTATATTATCCGCGTCGTCGGAATTAACGCTGTAATTTTCCGCGAGTAAACCATATTTTCTTATACTTTCCTCATCTCTCGCAATAAACTGTTTTTGCGGCATTTCCCCGCTTGTTTTTGAATTAACCTCAGCTATAACAGCATTTTTCATATTCTCAATAGAATGGGTGTACTTCCCCCTTCCGTGGGCGTTTTTATCCGCAACGTCAAATCTTCCGACATTTACCGCCGGCTTAAAAATACAGCTTATCGGTTCTGTCGGTAATTGAAAAACATATATTTTCTCGGCTCTGAGTTCGTAATAATATTTTTTACCGTCATTATCCTGCTGTATTTTTATAAGTTCCTTTATTATTTCATTTACATTTTTGATATACACGCCTTTTACTTTAGCCGGCATATCGCATATACCGCCTGCCGTCACGCCGACGTGTGAGAAAAGCCTTCTCAGACATTCCGATACACTCAAATCATTAAACCGGATAACAATATCGTTCTTATTAAGATAAAACCCAAAGTCAGACGCTTTAACGGTTCTTTTGGGATAACTTCTGCTTACGTTCACAACAACAGCCCTTATCATTTCCCCATCATCATTATTAACCTGTACTATATCTCCCGCCATAATCAAAAGCCTTGGAATATATTTCTCAACAGTATCCGGAACAGAAAAAGAGAGCGAAACTCCGACAGTATCAAGACTTTCACTCCAGGTTAAATCTGAAACCATATCACTTATATCGGCGCTTTGACCATTTTTATAAAGCATAATTTTATACATTTAAACACCCACCGTCTGAGAAGTTTCTAAAACAGAACCGTCAGTCAATACAACAGTAAAGGATATATTCAAGTCTCTCTTCTCTCTTTTTCCCGTCCAGTCTTTAACTTCATTTATCATAGGGTGCTTTAGCAAAAGCTCTGTAACTTCCCTTTTAAGTTCACTGTTAATATATCCCATCGGAAGCTTTCTTGTCCCGATATAATTATAAATACTCAAACCAAAAGCTTCTTTTTCCCCTTTGGTATGAACCTTATATAAATTTTTCTTAGTCCTGAGAACATTCTGTATATACTGCCTGACCGTATTTTCGTTTGTACATTCCTGAAGAACAGCGCCTTTCATAATATGCTGTCCTGTTTCATAGTCAAAAAGAAAATCTATACCTGTGCCAATTGCTTCATCTTCCGCTGTTTCCGGCACAGGTTCAATAAAAATATCGGGGAACATATATATCACCGCCTCAATATCTCTTTTTCAAGCCTTTTTATTTTTTCTTCCAAATCTAAAATTTTTCCACACTTATTACAGTAACCGCTTTCCCTTACGCTGCTTCCTCTGTCCGGCGGTTTGCCACAAATTGATTTTTGCGGCTGATAACCTTGTTTTTTCATATACCATCATCTCACTGTAAATAAATATATAAATCTTTTATATTCTCAAATTTGCCGAGAACATAAAGACTTTGATTGTCGTTACCCGCCATACAGATAAATTTATCACCAACTTCAACAGGGTATTCCTCTACATAAAGTTCCCCTGTAGTCGCCCCCATACCTCCGTTTATAAGTCCTTCAACATTAAAAAACTCTGTAAACTCCAAGGGCACTCCGTTATAATAAATACGCATAGTAACAGGAGTGAGGTTTATAATCTCACCCACACAAATACCAATTTGTTTTTTATTATTCCTTTTATAAATTTCCTTCGCCAATTCCATATAGCCGTCCATAACTAAAACTTTGCCTTTCTCAAATAAATCATTCTCACTTTTTAACCCACAGCAAATTTCTAAGCCTAAACTCTCAAATAAATATTATCCTTGCTGACGCTCTGCCGACCTAAACCCGTCGGCAGCCGGATAATATTTATTTTTCAAGTTTAAACCGGCTTAAAAATTTTTTCTTCTTTAATCAATAGTAGAAAGTGCCTGAATTCCGGTAAAGGTAAACGGCATTGACCTTGTCACAAGTTTTTTAGCCTCCCAGTCAACAGGGGTAACTTCCGTAAACTGAACACCTGTAACCATATAATGTTCCGTCTTGCCCGTGTTAGGATCTGTAAGAATAGAGGAAATTTTAATCTCCGGTGTAGTACCATTCTGATACGCCTCCATTATCTCAGCGTCCATTCCTGTGTCAATCCTTACACCTTCCAATGTTCCCGAACCATCATAGCCTACATACACATGATGAGTACAGTAATCCTTCACAGGAGCGAAATCCTCAAACTGTCCCGTCATTTTAATGTTCACCTTGTTTATTTCCGCGCAGAATTTATTATTTATAAATAACTCTCCGCTTGTTCCTTTTAAAAATTTGTTATCGTTAAACATTCAAAAGCCTCCTTAAGTTTTAATTTATATTGATTTTTCCAACAAAAAAAGCAATCTCCTCAGACTGCTTTTTCTCGTTGATTATTTTTTCATTGAAATAATTGTAACTTTTTGTTATAATATTTTCGTTGCTCCCCTTTTTTGCGGCAAATTACGCAGCAGAAAGGAGGTTTGCATATGAATTACATGACTTCATTCATTTTATCTGTATTGGCAGGTATAGCTACATACTATATTTGTAAATGGCTTGACAGACAGAAATTGAGCAACTCAAGCCTACAGGTTCTCCTGTATAAAAAAGAAACACCCCTTTTTAGTATTCGGGACTAAAGAGGGGCATTTTCTTTTTGTTTGCATATGAATGACTTCACTTCATATTATAGAATTACTATACCACAGTTTACCCCAATTTGCAAGAGTTTTTTATTCCATAGTTACGGTAAATTTCAAATTTTCCATACAATTTAAAATCTTTATATTGCAGGATACAAAAACAGTACGTTTAAAAGAGAATTTTTTAACCATATCATCAGTCCAGTCCGCCGCCTCGCTTTTTCCGACTTTCAACCAAGCTGAACGCTGTGCCTCAACATCAATATCGGCTTTATTCTCAAACTCATCATCAAGAACGTCCTCGCCTGCGAGACTATTAAGATACTCATTAACCGCACCGATAAACAACATCTGGTATTTGTACTTATTTTTGAATGAACCCTGATACCTGTTTTTAAATTCGTCCCTTATATCGTCCATAATAAGGTTCATAGCCTCGACTGTCTCAATATACTGCATATCTTCTGTGGCAGTATCACTGTTAAGAGTTACAAGACTGTTAATTCCAGCCGCTATTGTCACACCGTTTACGTCATTAGTGAGAACAAGCTGACCTTTACCAATCGCCTCGTCCACGTCAGAAACCTCGGAAACCTCAGACAAATCCGTACAAAGAAAATTTGTACAGCCTCTTGTAATATTACAGCCCGCAAGTATACCTAAAAGACTTGGCAGATAATCAACAGCCGTAATAATATTTCCGCCCTTGTCAACAGTATTTTGATTGAAATACACATATTGCTTACAATCCGTACCTTCACATGTTCCCACTGCTTTATATGTATACCCTTGTTTCTCCATAGCCTTAATCCAGCCCGCCAAGTCTGACTGAAACTCACTGTCTCCCGCCAAGGCAATCCAGCCAGTTCTTCTGACAGCCGTTACAGCTTTCAGAAAATCCGAAAAAGCCGTGCTGTTTCCGCTTATTACAACAACTTCATAAGGCGCGTAGAAAAGACACTGCTTAATGCGGGCGAGATTATCCTCTGTGTAAAGACTCTCGTCTATATCCGCGGCTGTTTTGTAAACCTTTGTCGTGATAATTCCGCTCTCCTCTGTGTCTGTCTTTGTATCTCTCAAGAGCAGTATAGCCGTTCCCCGCTCACTTCTTTTTATGATAGTTGCCGCAAGCTGTTTAAATGTTATTTCAATAGTTGGTTTTGTAGCCATTTTTTATTCCTCCCTTAATTTTTAACACAAAAAAAGTACCTTTTTCTGATTAAAGGTACTTGATTTTTATTTTTTACTATGTTACTATTAAATCACAAGAGGGAACAACCAACGCAGTTGTTCCCCGCAAACAAGCGAATATCAAATTATAACCGTCCTATTTGGGAGATAGGGCGGTTATTTTATTATGTAAGCAATTAACGCCAATATAACTATAATTAGTATTAAAACCAATAAAAATTTATAAAAGCCGCTCATAATAAAATCCCCTCCTTTCATATATTTTCAGAAAACACCTAAATCATAGG
>CAYLJL010000167.1:0-4554 GCA_964384005.1 uncultured Lachnospiraceae bacterium
ATCAATTTTTGAAATTTTTAGTTTTTTTTGGAACCTTTTTCTATCGCAAAAAGGCCGGCAGCAAAGCTACGCTTTGCTGCCAGCCTTCCGGCCAAGGTTCCAAACCTCCAAAAATGCTCTTTGAGCATTAAAAATCGTGGGCTCTGCCCACACCCGCAAGCCTTTTAGTGCCGCAAAGAAATGCGGACGGCGAAGCAAAAGCACTGACCCAAAGGCTTGCAGGGTGGTGGGACAGCGTCCCACGGTCTTAAGTTAGTGCGTATGGGTCAAAGCCCTGCGGTTTTTTCTTATGTATATCCAAGCGCTCTTTCAGCCACTCATTTTCAGCTGTTTAAAGTCAATAAACTTGAAACTGTTCTCACATAGGGTCATCAATAATCAGATTATCCCTGTTAGGAGGAGGCTGAGCGACGGCCGCCTGTGTAGGCGGTTCCGGCGGCGGCGTATCCGCTACAGGATTACCGTTCGAGGTAACAATTCCCCCGCTGTCAATAACTCCTCCGTTATTTGCGGGGGGACTTTCCGCGTTTCCCTCGTTTGACGGAGATGTTCCCGTACCGCTTGGCGTTTGAGGAGAAACAACCTCCGGATTTACCTTTTCAGAATTGTTATTGTCACCTGACGTATCGCCGCCTATGAAACTTTCATTATTCTCAACAGGCAGACCATTCTCATCGGTTATAGGTTCAGCGTCGTCCTCAGAAAGTCCGTCGCCCGACAAATGAACAGGACAGCTTCCTCCCACATGGATTTCATACTTCTGGTCGTCAATGCTTTCAGAACCGTTATAAGGCTCAGGACGAACAATACCAATCTGAGTAAAGACACTTGGACAGAACTCGGTCGCTGACATTTTTGATTCGCTGCAAAATGTAGCCGCTTTGTGAACATCACAGCTTTCCGTAGGTTCCGTTCCCTCGATAAAGTTTTCGTTTCTTATTCTGCTGCCCCTCGGGTCTTTATCACAAAGTCCCGGAACGGCAAGCTTTCCGGACTCGCTGCAAATTGACCTTACAACGACTCCCGAAGGTTTTTCAAAATCCCTGACCTCAAGTCCCTCGTGGATTTTTTCCATAACATATCGCCAGACCTCAAGATGTATTGACTGATTTTTATAGCTTTCCATATTTTTAACAGTATCGTCATATCTGTCATATCCAAGCCATATAGTCGCGGCGTAATATGGAGTAAATCCCGCGAAAGTCAAATCTTTTGTATTCTGCGTCGTACCAGTTTTTCCGGCAATAGGCATACTGGAATTAATAAATTTGGCCTTTGTGCCTGTACCCGATGTAATAACGTCTTTCATCATATCGGTAACACAGTAAGCCGTGGAAGCCTTTATAACCTGTGTAGGCTCGCTCTGTTTCTCAAGGAGCAGATTTCCGTTATGGTCATAAACCTTTGTGTAAAACGATGGTTTATAATATTGTCCGCCATTGGCTATCATTCCGAAAGCCGCGGCGGTTTCAAGCTGTGTAACGCCGTTAGTAAGACCGCCTAAAGCCGTGGAAGCGTGATTATCATTTTCAAGAGTTGTAAAGCCCATTTTAAGGAGATATTGATAACTCGCGTCAATTCCCGCCTGATTCATAGCTTTAACGGCTACGATATTCATAGAATCCCTTATACCATCACGAATTGTTGAAAGTCCTCTATAACCCTTATACCAATTCTGTGGTTTATACCCGTTTAAATCCAGAGGAACGTCGTCAATAACTGTAGCCGGTGTTAATATTCCCATATCAATTCCCGGAGTGAAGGCGGCTAAAACCTTAAATACCGAGCCGGGCTGTCTTGCTGAATCAATGGCTCTGTTAAGGCCTCTGTTTACAAGTTTTTCGCCCCTTCCTCCTCCAATCGCTTTAATTTCGCCGGTTTTATAATCAAGAATAACCATAGCCGACTGCGGCTGAACGGCATAATCTGTTTTTTCCGCGATAATTTCCTGCCCCGCGGAAAGTTCGTTTAATATTTCCGCTCTTTTTTCCGCGGCAAAGCTGTCAGCCTCGTCTTTATTTCTGACAAGCTTGTTAAACTCTTTATTTTCCTGTTTTCCCGATTCTTTATCCCCGAAAGAAACAGTATAACTCACGTCTATTTTATATTCCATATCGGGAAACAATTCATCGTTAAGATACGCTTCATCGACAACACTCTGAATTTTCTGGTCAAGAGTGGAATGAATTTCAAGCCCTCCGTTATATAAAAGGTTATTTGCCTGAGCGACGCTCATATTATGCTGTTCCTGGAGGTCTTTTGAAATCTGCTCAAAAAGTCCGTCAACAAAATAGCTGTGTATATTAGCGCCCGTGTCCTCAACTGTTTTATCATATTCACTTATTCTGGAATAAACATCGTCGTTATAGGCCTCGTCATATTCGCTTTTTGTTATATAACCCTGCTCAAACATATTTTTCAGGATAATTCTCTGCCTTGACTGATTATTTTCAGGATTTATTCTTGGTGAATAACGAGTAGGGTTGTTGGTAATTCCCGCCAAAACAGCGCACTCCGAAAGAGTCAGTTCTGAAACATCCTTGCCGAAATATCCGAGGGCAGCCGCCTGAACCCCATTATATCCGTGGTTTAAATAAATTGTGTTCAAATATAACTCAAGGATATAATTTTTCGCGGCTTTTTCACTTCCAAGTTGTTTTTCAAGCTCATTTTCATACTTAATTGCAAGATACATTTCCTGAATTTTAGTCTCTATATTGTTTCTTGTAACTTTAGTGATATTATTTTTTATAAGCTGCTGAGTAATTGTACTCGCACCTTCAAGGCGGTCGCCAAAAACAGTTGTATAAGCGGCTCGCAGAATACTTCTTATATCAATTCCGTTGTGGCTGTAAAACCTTTCGTCCTCAATAGAGATAATAGCATTCTGCATATTTTTAGGAATTTTATCCAAAGTAACATATTCTCTGTTTTCTTCTCCGTGAAACCTGTCAATTTCGTTTCCTTCAGCGTCATAAATAACAGAAGTATATATATTGGGTTCAATGGCAATAAGCTCAAGATTGGGAGCCTTGTCAATAATTCCCATAATCGCCCCGATAACAGCGCCTGAGACAGCGAAAACAATGACAAAAAACACAAGAAAAAACACTTTTAAAAAAGTTCTGAATTTACTTTTTTTCTTAACCTTTTTCTTTTTATTTTTTCCTTTTTTATCGTGTTCTGAGGAAATATCATAGTCCTCGTCGTCGTATTGATAACGAGGGATTTTATAGTCTTCTTTTAAAGAACTGTTTTTACCATTTCGGGAAGAAGTTTTCCCGTAACTGCTCAAATCCAAATCTTTGCCGCTTGTCAAATAATTGTCCGAGTCTCTTAAACCCTGATTTCTGACATTATTCATCATTCTGTCATAGGCGTTTCTTTCTCTGCTGCCTTTTTTAAAGCTGTCGGAACTGTTTCTGCTATAACCTTTCCCTGAAGCTTTTGTCTTATGTAAAGAAGGGTCATTACGATTAAGATTGTTTCTCTGACGAGGATAATTTCGATTACTATCATTATTTGATGAATTCATCATACTTACCTCCCTGCTCCTTTAATTATAACAGAATACAAGTAACTTTCAAAGACAAATTTATTAATAAATTAAAAAAAATTTTAAAATTTTGGAAATACAATTTTATATCAAATGAAATAAAGTTGTTTACTTATACCAAAACCGCAAGAAACGCAAAAATTTCTTGCAAACGTCACACCTTTGTCGATACATCAAAATTATAGCATAGTTTCTTAAAATAATCTGTAATTAAAATAATCTGTAATCAGGTAACATAAAATATAATAAAAGTAAAAGTCGGTGAACCTATGAAAAAGAAAAAGAAGAAAAAACCAATCAAAAAACTTTTTATTTTTATTATAATTATTATAAGTTTTATTTTGGTTTTTATGCGGTATAAAAACACTGTTCTGCCCGCGGTGCTTAAAATAGGGGAAAATTACGCTGTTGATACAATAAATGAAAAAATAAATACATCTGTTGAAAAAGTAGTTTCCGAACTGAATCTGACGTCACAGGATTTCTTTGAGAAAGCCTTTGACGATGAGGAAAAAATAAATTATTTTTCCGCTGATACAATACTCATAAACCGTGTCTGCTCAAAGACGGCGGCGGAGATAAGCGCAGAACTGAAAGCGGCTGAAGACGAAAAGATAACCCTTCCCATAGGTATATTTTCAGGACTGGAGCTTTTTTCAAACATAGGGCCTAAATTCACCATTTCCATACTTCAGGCTGGAAATACTCTTGTAGATTATGAAACCTCATTCGAAAGTCAGGGAATAAATCAGATAAATTTTAAAATATGGCTTGTTACAAAAACAGAAATAGATATTATAAACCCTTTTTCTTCAAAAAGAATTTCCGTATCAAGAAAAATTATGCTTGTAAATACTGTGTTTACCGGAACCGTTCCGCAGACTTACCTTAATATGAATAATGAATAGACTGCTTTCGCAACTATGAGATTAAGGAAATACCGCACAATTCAAAAATAAAAATAGACTTCTTTCGAAACTTCGTATTGATACAAATAT
>CAYLJL010000168.1:0-814 GCA_964384005.1 uncultured Lachnospiraceae bacterium
ACCGTATCGGGATTATCCGAATTAAAATATCTGTCATAAATTTTCAAATTTATATTTTCATCTAATATACAGTCAAAAATACTTTCCATATCAGCGCATCGTTCTTTTTCGTTGCTATACCAGCTTCCCGCGAAAACAGCCTCGTCGTTTTTAGGGAAACAATTCAAAGGATTAAAAATTTCGGGAGAAAATCCGAACATCAGCACAGCGACGTTTTTCGCGCCCAGAGCCTTATACTTGTCCACACACTCCTCACAAGTAGTAAATATATACTCAAAATTCAAAGCGGTATCAATAAAATCATATTTAAAATTTCCGAAATAGGCAGGGTCCTCTTTATTCCAGAACACAGTTTTTATATTGTGCCTCCCGCAATATTCTGTTATAGAAAAAAGAACTTTTCTTGTCTCATAAATAACGTTTCCGTTTTTATAAATTTTACCTCTCCAGCAGTTATTGTATTTTTTTATTCCCGACCAAGCCGATTCGCAAAAAAATATATCCGGCTTAAATTTCTCCATAACCTCAAACCAATTTTCAGGAGTGAGGAATACGCTTTCACACTCAAGAGAAAAACATTCATAGGTCATATCGTCGCAGACAAAAGCGATTTTTATATTTTTTATAAAAACAGGCTTTTCAATTACTTTTTTATAATCGCATTCATTTTCAGCTTTTTTATTCAGAATAAATTCATATGAATTTTTATTTTTAAGTCCCATCAGCTTTGAGTACATAAAAAAAGCCGTAGTAGCAACTATTTTTAAACCGCTTAATTTTTTATAGCATTTCAGCGTAAATTTTTTAATTCCCA
>CAYLJL010000168.1:824-4540 GCA_964384005.1 uncultured Lachnospiraceae bacterium
ATTTTCTTTACCCCTCCGGCCGTTACAGGAATATTTTTTTATTCCGCCAAGAAGATGCGTCAATGTATAATAAAGGGATAAAAAAACATTTGACTTCAATTCCCTGTGTACCCTGTAAGTCATAAGGGCTGATTTAAACCTGTTTCTTGACTTTCCGCCCGGGGAAAGCCTGTATTTTAAAAGGGGTTTGTTTATCCCGCAGGCAAAGTTATATTTTTTCAGTATCATAAGCCAGTTTAAATAGTCCTCATGCAGATTATCACCTACCATGGGAAATTCTCTTGCCACACTTTTCAAAAGTACAACAGAGGAACAAGGGATTGAATTTGTTTTCAAAAGTTCCCTGTAATTAATCCTTTCGGGAACGGAAATAACTCTGCCGGTATTTTTTCCGTCATCTGTTATAAGCTCTCTCGCGGTATAGGAGAAAACAGCGTTATTTTTTTTCAGAAGATTAAGCTGTTCAATGAGCTTTCCCTTTTCCCAGATATCGTCGACGTCAAGAAAAGCGACATATTCCCCCTTAGCGAGAGCCACGCCCTTATTTCTTGATTTTGAGACGCCGAGAGATTTTTCATTTTTCAAATATACGATATTGCCATATTTCTTTGTGTACCTTTCCATTATTTCATCGGTATTGTCACTTGAAAAATCATTTATAAAAATAATCTCAAGGGAAACCTCTTGCAATAAAACCGAATCAAGAGCGTCTTTAATATATCCAGCGCCGTTATAACTCGGTATTATGACAGAAACAACAGTTTTCTCATTTTCCAAACCATACACCCCTGATTCAAACTTCGGGAAACTCCGCATATTTACTCCTCGTCATCCGGAATAATTTTATCAACATATAAAATTCCGTCAAGATGGTCTGTCTCGTGGCATAAAGCAACCGCCAGAAGTCCGTCGCCCTCAATAATAATTTTTTCGCCGTTTCTGTTTAAAGCCTCAACTTTGACGTACTCAGGACGTACAACTTTACCCATTTTTCCGGGAAAACTAAGACACGCCTCATCAAAAATCTTCGCTCCCTCCGTTTCAATAACGACAGGATTAATAAGCTCAATAAGTCCTTCACCGATATCAATAACAACTACTTTTTTAAGAACACCTACCTGCGGGGCGGCAAGCCCGACTCCTTCGGCGTCATACATAGTCTCCGCCATATCGTCCAAAAGAGTTATAACTTTTTCATTAATCTCTTTTACTTCTCTTGATTTTTTTCGCAAAATTTCATCGTCTTCAACTCTTATTGTTCTTATAGCCATTAAAAACCGTTCCTTTCTTAGCAATCACATAATGTATACAGGATTTAAAGTTATATTAATGTTTATTCCGCTTAAATCGTAACACTCTTTAAGCCTGTCAAGACAATACAAAACATAATTTTTTAAATTTTTTTCAATTACGCCTTTAACGATAATTTTCCATCTGTATTGATTTTTTATTTTGGAAATAACCGCCGGTGCGGGGCCTATATGTTCAAACTGATTCTTTTTATTAAATTTCAGCATTATATCCAGAAGTTTATAAAGGGCTTTAATAATTTTCTTTTCATCTTCCCCGGTAAACATAACAAAAAATATACTTGTAAAAGGAGGATACATCATCTGTTTTCTGACAGATATTTCATAGTCGTAAAAAGATACATAATCATTGTTCTTAGCGAATTCAATACTGTAATGCTCCGGTTTATAAGTCTGAATAAAAACCTTGCCCTTCAGAGCAGAGCGTCCCGCCCTTCCGGAAACCTGAGTAAGCATCTGAAAAGTGTTCTCGGCACATTTAAAATCTCCCGAATTAAGAGACATATCGGCAGCTATAACGCCGACAACAGAAACATTCGGAAAATCAAGACCTTTCGCAATCATCTGAGTACCGATAAGGATATCAGCCTCACCCGTAGCGAATTTTTTAAGAATATTTTCGTGTCCGTGTTTTCCCGATGTAGTATCCATATCCATACGAAGAACCCTTGCCTCCGGAAAAAGTCTTTTTGTTTCCTCCTCAATTTTCTGAGTTCCGGCGCCGAAATATTTTATATACTGAGAACCGCACTGAGGACAATTTTTAGGATTTTGGACAGTTTTCCCGCAATAATGGCAAACAAGCCTGTCTCCGTTCAGATGATAGGTAAAATTTACGTTACAGTCCTTACATTCCATAACATACCCGCATTTACGGCAGGAAACAAAAGTCGAGTATCCCCTCCTGTTTAAAAACAAAATAGTCTGTCTGCGATTGAGGAGATTATCCTCTATAGCGTTAAGAAGCGCGTCGCTGAATACCGACTTATTTCCGTTTTCAAGTTCTTTTCGCATATCAATAACACTAACCTCTGGAAAACTTTTATTTACACGGTTTTTAATTGTTATAAGGTCAAATTCTCCTGTTTTTGCCCTGTAATAAGTGGATATGTCAGGAGTGGCGCTTCCGAAAACAATGAGAGAGCCGTTTATTCTTCCAATTTCCCGAGCAATTTCCCGGGCGTCATATTTTGGAGTTGTTTCCGACTTATATGTATGTTCATGCTCCTCGTCTATTATAATAACGCCAAGATTGGAAAATGGTGTAAAAACAGCGGACCTCGGGCCAATCATAATTGAAATTTCTCCCTCTCTCGCTTTTTTCCACTGGTCAAATCTTTCGCCTATGGAAAGTCTTGAATGAGTAAAAGAAACTCTTTTGCCAAATCTGCTTATAAATCTGTTTACTGTCTGAGGAGTAAGAGAAATTTCCGGAACAAGAACAATAGCCTGTTTTCCATTTTTTAAAACCTCGTTGATAATCTGCAAATAAATCTCTGTTTTTCCGCTTCCCGTAACACCGTAAATTAATACGGGCTTTTTTTCTTTTTCATACAGTTTATTTTTTAAAAAGTCAATAGCCTCTTTCTGTTCATCGGTAGGAATAAAAGGCTTTGTTGATTTTACATAAGAAAAATCAAGAACATCTCTTTTTATTTCTCTGTCAAAAATCTGTATAAGTCCTTTTTTTTCAAGGGCTTTAATAGGAGCTGAATTTATATCAAGAATCATTTTTATATCGTTTACAGACGCGCCGTCAAATTCCGAAAGAAAGCTTAAAACCCTGCTTTGAAGATTATTTCGTGAAATACACTTATCAAAAAGAGCGTCAAAATCCTCTTTTTTTCTGTTAAGATAAACATATCTCAAAACCTTGTCCTTTACAACCGATGGCATAATACACCGCAGACACTCTGAAAGAGTCGCATAGTATTTTTCTCTCATAAATTTAGCCAGCATAATAATATTTTCGGAAAATACAGGGTATTTGTCCATAATTGATACAATACATTTCAATTTTTCAAAAGGCATAATTCTTGTTTCCTTTTCCGAAAGGAACAATAACCCTCATACCCACACATAAATCATTCTCAAGATTTTCGGGAACAATATAATTAAAAATTCTGTCGACATTTTTATGAGTAATAGAAATAATTACCTCTGCATATTTCATTTATATACCATCTTTCAAAAAATATATAATAAACGATATTACTTCCGTTTACTTTGAGCCGCCGCATTTAGACAAAGCGCAAATTCCCTATAGAGATATTCCTCCATATTTATAATAAACAATAAATTATTTTGTCATTCACTATAATATTTATTCTATGTCTTCATCTGTATCAGAATTTCCGGAAATAATTTTCTCAAAATCTTCGTCAAAATCTTCCTCTGAAAGTTCCA
>CAYLJL010000169.1:0-4516 GCA_964384005.1 uncultured Lachnospiraceae bacterium
TAAAGTCTGCGACGCTTTTTGAATTTTTATTCTTCAAAAAATTCATATTTTTTTAAAATTTTAACTTTTTCGACAGCCTGAAATATTTTTATTTCTGTACAGGGATTTCTGTGGTATCAGAATTGTTTTTATTACTTTTTATGCGGTGTTTCCGTAAACACAGAAAGGAAGAAAAGAAAATGCTTCTTAAAGGCAAAACAGCAATCGTCACAGGTTCTAACAGGGGAATCGGAAAGGCGATACTTATAAAATTCGCTGAAAACGGCTCTGATGTGTTCGCTCACGCGAGAAAAAAAACAGATGATTTTACAAATGAATGCTGTGAGATTTCCAGGCGATACGGTGTTAAAGTTATTCCGTTTTATTTTGACGCTGCTAAAAGCGAGGAAATAAAAAACGCCGTTAAAAGCATATCGGATATTACAAAAGATATTGATATTCTTGTAAATAATATCGGGGCTATGATTTCTTCCAGATTATTTCAGATGACAAAAATGCAGGAGATAAAAGAGGAGTTTGAGGTCAATTTTTTTTCTCAGATAGAATTTACTCAATATATTTCTAAGTTTATGCTCAGAAGGAAAAAAGGAAGTATTATAAATATTTCATCTGTTTCGGGTATCCACGCCAACAGAGGAGTGCTGCAATATGTTTCAAGCAAAGCGGCGTTAATGGCGGCTACAAAAAGGCTTGCCATAGAACTCGGAACCGCCGGTATAAGAGTTAATTCCGTGGCGCCGGGCCTTGCTGACACGGATATGGGCAACCGGATTGACGAAGAACTTGAGCGGGAAATACTCGGCAGGCTCGTATTTAAGAGAAAAGCAAAGCCGGAAGAAATCGCTGACGCTGTTTTATTTTTAGCCTCGGATATGTCGGCGTTTATTACGGGACAAATATTAAGAGTGGACGGCGGAATGCTGAATTAAAGGGCAAGTTTTCAGACGCTGATAACAAGGAGGGTTTATTTTATGACAAATACTGATAAATATAGGCAGGCTTTTGTAAAAGGGCTTGAATTGCCGGAAGACGAGGTTAGTTCACAACTGACTTATCAGAAAGTCCCGAACTGGGATTCGGTCGGACATATGAGCCTTGTCGCTGAACTGGAAGACGCTTTTGATATTATGCTTGAGACAGACGATATAATAGATTTCAGTTCTTACGACAAGGGTATGGAAATTCTGAAAAAATACGGCGTTGAGTTTTAAAGTTATGGCAATTCGCGTAATTTTTAGCGCGGAACAATGATTATAGGAAACACCGCATAAAAAGTAATGAAAATAATTCCACAGGAAAATACGCCGCGGTTGATTGAAAAAACAATATTTCCGCTGAATTTTTTGCCCTTTGCACTACAGCGATTTTACAGTCAGTAATACTAAACGCCGCAAAAAGGAAAATAAAACTGATTTTTTAAACTTAAAATTTATGTTTAGAGTCATTTTTGGAAAAAATAACACTTACACTTCAATTTTTTTTGAATCGGCGCGGTAAACGTCATAATTTATGACGTTTACTATAAAAATAAACAAGTCCTGCTATTTGATTCAGTTTTTTTTATTTTTATTTTTATCTGCTCCGTGTTTTCCCTACTTATCGGTAATTTTTTAATAAAACAGAGGTGGACAATATGAGAATCGCTATAACGGACGATTTGAAGTCCGATAATGATAAATTGAAAACTATAATAGAACAATATTTTGACAACTTAAACAAAAAAGTTTATATTGACTGTTACTATGACGGTGAAAGCCTTCTGAGAAATTTCTCGAAGGATAAATACGATATCGCCTTCATTGATATTTATATGAAAGAAATTTCAGGAATAGATATGGCAAGGAAAATATTTTCTTCCGATAAAAACTGCAAAATTGTTTTTATTACCACAAGCAATAATTTCGCTTCCGAAAGTTATGAGGTAAAAGCTTATTCATATATTATAAAACCAGTCTCGGACAGCAAAATCAACGCTATATTTAACGATATTATAAAAAAAGAAAACGAAGACGGTTTAAATGTCAGTTTAATCTCACACAAAACAGATATAAATATCGCTTTAGACCGTATTTTATATATAGATATTATAAACCGAAATGTGAATATACATCTTTTTAACGATATTTTACCCGTAAAAGGAAAATTTATGGATTATTCGGAAAAACTTCTTAAATATCCATCGTTTATCGAGTGTTTCAGAAGTGTAATAATAAATATGGAACATATAGTAAATATAGACAAAGATGATTTTATATTGGACAACGGAGAGCCTGTCCCCATAAGAAAGCGCTATAAGAGTGATATTAAAAAGCGCTATATAAAATATAAATTAGACAGAATGTAGGTGTTGTATGATTAAAAAAATTATTATTTTATCAGCGATTTTTATAATGACGGTTTTACCAATAAAAGGAATGACTCTGGAAATACAGATGGATACATATGACGAGCTTACATCGAAATCAGCTATCACTGTTGGCAGACAAGTGGAAATTATAGATATAGTAACGAACGGCAACGCCTATTATCTCAGATTTATTCCTAAAAATAATATTTTGCTTGAAGCGGACGAAAACGGCGAGACTGATAATATATCATATATAAATTTCCCTGAATCCGTATTTGTTCAGACAGGTGAAAAAAAATTTATGAAATGTAAAATAAACTGGGAAAATATTGACAATATTGACACATCAAAGGAAGGCAGAATCGTTATACACGGCGACATTATCCCTCCCGACGGTGTTGAGTTTGTATCAGGGCTTCCGCCTGTTGTTGAAATACCTCTGCTTATTTATGATATGGATGTTGATACGGAGTATGCCTCTGTTCAGGGACTTTATGATGATATGTTCCTTGTTCCTTACGGCTGTGATTTAAAGGATTATTTCAGTGAAAACAATACTTTCCTTTTCAGAACGGAATGCGGAGACATATTTTATTGTCCTGTTGAATGGACAGATATCCCGGATACAAATACCGTTGGCGAGATATATATGAACGGAGAGTTTGTCCTTCCGGAGGGGATTATTCCGAAGAACAGCGAAAGCGAATATATAACTCAGAGGTTTTATGTGATGAAAACTGATGATATTTATATGGACTACATAGATAAAACCCCTTCTACAATAGGATGTACGTGGTTAAAGGAGATTGAGGATTATGAAAATATTATTATTGATTATTCCACTGACGGCTATATATGGCACAGCGCCGATAAAATGGCCGTAGTCCTTCAAGACTGTTTCTATATCCCTTTTAACAAGTTTACCTCTGACACGCCATATACTTTTCGTCTGAAATATAATAACATAATATACGGATATTTAAACGTTTCGGTGAGCGAAAGCAATATAGAGGGTTTTTATCTCAAAGGAGACAGAGATATGGGTGACAATATGGAGACGGATATGCCTGATTTTGCTTCCTCACAGGGACGGAATTCAGCTACGGAAAGAAAACAAGGCACGATATCAAAAAGAAAAAATACAGAAATTACCCCGGAAAACACTTCTGAAAAAATAACAGGAATTATGGACGGGTCCGCCGAAGAAAAAAACTTTGAAACAAGCTTTTCTGAATATCAGGCGTCTGATAATTCAAATAAAAAGACTGACGGGACAAAACCGGAAGAAGTTTCTGAGAAAAACTCCGGAATTTTAACAGAATACAGTGACAGGGAATGTTCTGACTCTGTTTCCGTTTCGGAAACAAACGAGAAAATAACCACGGAAAAAACTGTTTTATCGGGAGAACGCCTTATTGAACAGGCAAAAACTCAGGGAGATACCGTCACATTTGAGAAAAAAGGCGTTTCCCTTGAGATACCGTCAGATTTTATAAAAGAAAACAATATAGAAAAAGATGATTGGGTCGCTGTTTCCATAAACCCGGAGGGCAGTAAGGTTAATATAGACGTGAGAGTAAACGGCAATCCAGTCGAAAAAATAGAAGGCTCAAAAATAGTTGTACTTGATGAAAACAACGAACCGCGGACTTTTGACGCTGATAAAACAGGTGAATATACTATCGGCAATAACACCGCTGATAAAACAGACAGGAAAATTATTTTCCATATAATTACAATCATAATTTTAATGTTAATAGGAGGAGCGTCGCTTTTAATATGGAGAAAAAGAAAATTATAATCATTTTATCAGCTGTTATTGTCCCATATATTATATTTTCACTTCTTTATAATTTTGACAACAAATATACACTTACAGGAGAACAGCCGATAAACGGCATACTCGATTTGAGAGAAAACAGTGAGGACTTCAGCTTTTTAATATATGACTGGGAATATTATCCCGACAATATTTATACACCGTCTGATTTTTCTTCCGGCAGACCGCCGTCATATATGGAGTATATCTCAATAGGAGAGAGAACCTCCGCGAACAGAAACTCCGCTTTTGGAAAAGGGTCATGTGAAGGATATTACCTTCATTACCACACTGGCCGGCTATATTCACTGGAAACTTTCCGGCGAAAAGGTGCTGGGCGTAGGTGAGGC
>CAYLJL010000170.1:0-4513 GCA_964384005.1 uncultured Lachnospiraceae bacterium
TCAAAGTTAAAATTTTATTTTATAATAATTAAATGGGAATATTAAACAAACGTTTGGGAAACGCCCATGACTTTAGGCCGCAAGGCGGATTTTATCTGTTTTAGGAGAAAATCTGATTTTAGTGAGTGACAATGTTATTTAAGGTTATAAACGGGCGTGGAATCGCCTGTAAATAACCTTTAACATATTAAATATAAATTAATCATAAAAATTTATATTTAAGAGATAAAATATAAGAAATAAAACTATTTTTATTTCTTAAAATATTGAAAGGAGAAAATAATTTTATGTTAAACAAAAAAACAGTTGATGATTTACAGGTTAAAGGTAAAAAGGTTCTTGTCAGATGCGATTTTAATGTTCCTCTTAAAGACGGCGTTATTACAGACGAAAACAGAATTGTCGCCGCTTTGCCTACAATTAAAAAATTGATGGGCGACGGCGGTCAAGTTATTCTTTGTTCTCATCTCGGAAAACCAAAAGAACCTACTCCGAGCGCTTCTCTTGAACCTGTCGCTAAAAGACTTTCCGAAAAACTTGGTAAGGAGGTTGTTTTTGCCGCTGACGACACTGTTGTGGGAGAAAACGCAAAAAAAGCTGTTGCCGAAATGAAAGACGGCGACGTTGTTTTACTTCAAAATACAAGATTCAGAAAAGAAGAAACAAAAAATATCGATTCTTTCAGCGAAGAACTTGCTTCTTTAGCGGATATTTATGTAAACGACGCTTTCGGTTCATCTCACAGAGCTCACTGCTCAACTGTAGGGGTTACTAAATATATTAAAGAATCGGCTGTCGGCTATCTTATGGAGAAGGAAATAAATTATCTCGGAAACGCTGTGAACAATCCTGAAAGACCTTTTGTTGCTATTTTGGGCGGCGCTAAAGTTTCCGACAAAATTAATGTTATAAACAACCTTCTTGACAAAGTCGATACTTTGATTATCGGCGGCGGTATGGCATATACTTTTATGAAGGCAAAAGGCTATGAAGTGGGAAAATCTCTCCTTGAGGAGGATAAAGTTGATTACGCTAAAGAAATGATGCGGAAAGCCGAAGAAAAAGGCGTAAAATTCCTTATCCCTACCGATACCGTTGTTGGTCTGGAATTTAAAAACGATACTGAGTTTAAAACTGTTGACTCTGATAAAATTGAGGCTGAGTGGCAGGGATTTGATATCGGGGAAAAAACAAGAGAATTATTCGCGGATGCTTTAAAAGACGCCAAAACCGTCGTTTGGAACGGACCTATGGGCGTATTTGAGTTTGAAAACTTCGCTAAGGGTACTATAGCAGTAGCGAAGGCTCTGGCTGAAATTGACGCGACCACAATTATTGGCGGCGGTGATTCCGCCGCGGCTGTTAATCTCCTCGGTTTTGGCGATAAAATGAGTCATATTTCCACAGGAGGCGGCGCTTCCCTTGAGTTCCTTGAGGGTAAAGAACTTCCCGGTGTTGTTGCTGTAAATGATAAATAATTTTTTATAAACAATATATTGAGTTACTGTCTCAAACTATGTCCTTTTTCCGGTGTTTTTCTTTTATTAAAACGCCGGAAAAAGGATTTGCGGCTATGGGACGGCGACTATGGGTTTAACTTAGCGGAGGATTGATTATGAGAAAGAAAATTATTGCAGGTAACTGGAAAATGAATAAAACTCCAAAAGAAGCTGTGGAGCTTGTTCATCATTTAAAGTACAAAGTTAATACGGATAAGGTCGACGTTGTTTTTTGTGTTCCCGCTATTGACCTTATTCCTGTCGCAGACGAACTTAAAGATACAAATATTTCTGTCGGCGCTCAGAATATGCATTTTAAAGACAGCGGCGCCTTTACCGGAGAGATTTCCGCTGATATGCTTATTGAAACCGGTATAAAATATGTTATTATAGGACATTCTGAAAGACGTCAGTATTTTAACGAGACAGACGAAACCGTTAATAAAAAGGTTTTGCAGGCTATTGAAAAAGGCTTGACTCCTATTATTTGCGTAGGCGAGACTCTTGAACAGAGAGAAAAAGGTATTACTGTTGATTTTGTCCGCATTCAGGTAAGGTCAGCTCTTAAAGATGTTACGGCGGAAGAAGCGCAGAATATTGTTATCGCTTATGAGCCTATCTGGGCTATCGGAACAGGTATCACCGCTACAAGCGAACAGGCGCAGGAAGTTTGTTCCGCTATAAGAAAAGTTATAGGCGAGATTTATAATGATGACGTCGCTGATAAAATCCGTATTCAGTACGGCGGAAGCGTCAACGGTTCTAATGCCGCCGAATTGTTCAGTATGGCTGACATTGACGGGGGACTTGTCGGAGGAGCGAGTCTTAAAGATGATTTTAGCAATATAGTTAATTATTAGGAGAATGTTTTATGGATAAAAAAGTAACTGTTTTAATGATACTTGACGGGTTTGGTATAAATGACAAGACGGAGGGAAACGCTATTAAACAGGCAAATACTCCGAATATTGACGCGATGATTGAAAAATATCCTTTTGTCAAAGGCTATGCAAGCGGTCTTGACGTCGGTCTTCCTGACGGTCAGATGGGTAATTCCGAAGTTGGTCACCTGAATATGGGGGCAGGAAGAATAGTTTATCAGGAACTTACCCGTATTACCAAGTCTATTTCTGACGGCGATTTCTTTGAGAATCCCTCTTTGCTTTCAGCTGTTGAAAACTGCAAAAAAAATAATTCGGATTTACATTTATACGGTCTTCTCTCCACAGGCGGCGTACACAGTCATATTGAACACGTATACGCTCTTTTGAAACTGGCAAAGATGAACGATATTAAAAATGTGTACGTTCACGCTTTTCTTGACGGACGAGATACACCTCCTTCTTCAGGAAAAGGTTTTATCGCTGACCTTGAGGAAAAAATGAAAGAAATCGGTGTGGGAAAGGTCGCTACAATCTCCGGAAGGTATTACGCTATGGACAGAGACAAACGCTGGGACAGAGTTGAAAAGGCGTATAACGCTATAGTTTTCGGAGAAGGTGAAACCGCTGAAAGCGCAGAGAGCTGTATGGCGGCGACATATGCCAAAGACGTTACGGATGAGTTTGTTGTTCCTACCGTTATTACTGAAAATGGTCAGCCGGTCGGAAAGATTAAAGAAAATGATTCTATTATTTTCTTTAACTTCAGACCGGACAGGGCGAGGGAAATTACAAGGGCTTTCTGCGATGAGAAATTTGACGGTTTTGAGAGAAAAAACGGGTTTTTTAAGGTTCAGTATGTTTGTTTTACAAATTACGACGTTACTATTGAAAATAAAGAAGTCGCTTACAAACCTCAGATTCTCAAAAATACTCTGGGCGAGTATATTTCAAATCTCGGACTTAAACAAATGAGAATTGCCGAAACCGAAAAATATGCCCATGTTACTTTCTTCTTTAACGGCGGGGTTGAGGAACCTAATAAAAATGAGGAAAGAGTTCTTGTTCCTTCACCGAAGGTAGCGACATATGATTTGCAGCCTGAAATGAGCGCCTATGAAGTGACTGAAAAATTGATTGAAAATATACTGAAAAGGGAGCAGGACCTTATTATCATAAATTATGCCAACCCCGATATGGTCGGTCACACAGGCGTTATAAGCGCCGCTGTTAAGGCTATTGAGACTATTGACGAATGTGTCGGAAAGGTTCTGGAGGCTTTATTGAAAGTAAACGGTCAGATGTTTTTATGCGCTGACCACGGAAACAGCGACCAGCTTATTGATTACACGACAGGTCAGCCTTTTACTGCTCATACGACTAATCCCGTGCCTTTCGGACTTATTAACTGCGATATGGCAAAAGGACTTAAAGAAGGCGGAAAACTTTGTGATATCGCTCCGACTTTACTTGAGATGATGGGTTTGAAACAGCCCGAAGAAATGACCGGACAATCTTTATTGATTAAATAATCTGCGTCAAAACCACAAAAGAATAAACAGGCAAGTCTTAATTTTAAAATCGGTTTCTGAAAATAATCTTTAAAATATTATTGACATATAGTATTTTTGAGACTATTATTATATTATAAAAAAGTTTACAATTTTGAAAGGAGTTTACAAATGAAAGGTTACGTTGAAATTATTGAAGTTTTTGCGAGAGAAGTTCTTGACTCAAGAGCAAATCCTACTGTTGAGGTTGAGGTTATCGTTGACGTTGACGGCGTGCAGTCTATGGGTCGCGCCGCTGTTCCATCAGGCGCTTCCACAGGTGAACATGAGGCTGTTGAACTTCGTGACGGCGGCGACAGATATATGGGCGCGGGCGTTGAGAAGGCAGTCGCAAACGTTAATGACATTATTGCTCCTGAAATTGAGGGTATGAACGCTCTTGACCAGGTTGCTATCGACAATAAAATGATTGAGCTTGACGGTACTCCTAACAAAGCTAAACTTGGCGCAAACGCTATTTTGGGCGTTTCCATGGCAGTCGCGAAAGCTGCCGCTGAAGCTTTGAATGTTCCTTTATATCAATATCTCGGTGGATTTAACGGAAAAGTTTTGCCGGTTCCTA
>CAYLJL010000171.1:0-4507 GCA_964384005.1 uncultured Lachnospiraceae bacterium
ATAAAAACGGGAGGTGGATAAAATGGAGAGTAATATAACCCAAACGAACAGTTATAACTCTGTTTCAGCAAATAACTATACGCAAAGTCAGCAAACGTCAGCGGCCAATAAAAGCGGGTCCCGGAGTTCCTCTGAAAGTATTGACACGTCTTATATAAAAATTCTGATAGCTCAGCTTGCCGCCGCGCGGACGTCATTAGAAGCGTCGGACTATGTCATAAAATTAAATATTGAATTAAGTAAGCTCGAAGTTTCTAATAAAACCCTTACCATCAGAAATAAAATAAAAAAAGTAATACAAAACGGAAACAAAAAAGTATCTCAGCTGAAAGAGGAGGAAAAACTCGAAAGCAAGAGAAAAATCGCCGAGCTGAAAAAAGATAATAAATCCTTTTCAAAGCTTGACAATACAATTAAAGAAAAAAAGAGAAAACGTATATCAGAAGAAAATAATAACATTCCAAAACTTGATAACACAGACCCGATAAACCTTGACAATATATCCGTATCTTTTGGAGCGGGAGCGGATTTTTCCGCCGTTTCGGTTTCTGACGTCGACGTTTCTGTATAAATTGGTATATCGTAAAAGCTTAAAGAAACACTTCACAAAGGATAACAAAATATTTTTTGAATCGCGGGGGTGTTTCCTTAAATTTAACAAATTTTATATTGTAAATTTATTCTTTAAATGGTATAATTAAAGTATAAATTATATACTATTAAGGAGGTGATTACTATGGCTGTTTCAGGTGTAAACTCCATAGATTACTATTATACCGCTGTTTCCACGGGAAAGAAAATTAACAGTGCTTCCGACGACGCGGCGGGGCTTGCCATAAGTGAGAAACTTACGTCTCAGATTAACGGCATAAATAAAGGCACACAAAACGCTCTTGACGCTCAGAGTCTTCTTAAAACCGCCGAAGGCAGTTTAAACACAATTACGGACAGCCTCCAGAGAATACGAGAGCTGGCGCTTCAGGCTTCAAACAGTTTTTATACCCTTTCGGACAAAAAGAATATTCAAAATGAGATTGACGAGTTAAAATCGCATATTTCCGATACGGTAAACACCGCGAACTTTAACACTAAAAATCTTTTTGACCGGAATAATGACAGCTTTTATTTTGCCACTTCGGCGGACGGCTCAGGACAGACTGTATCTCTGGGAGGCGCTCTCCTTCAAAGTCTTGGAATTGCCGACTTTGACGTTACAAAGGCCTTTAATATAAACGATATAGACTCAGCCCTTGATACAGTATCCTCAATTACAAGCGGTTTAGGCGCTTCTTACAACAGATTTGAGTATACAATCGAAAGCAATCTCAATTCTTCCCTTAACCTTCAGGCGGCAAACAGCCGTATTATGGACACGGATATGGGAGAATATGTTTCCGAGATGAAAAAAACAGAGGTTCTGGAATATTATACTCTTTATATGCAGAAAAAGGCTCAGGAAACTAACGGCAATATGACTCTTAAACTTTTGAACACAATATAATAATCAGACCTGTTCAATAACGTTTTTAATTGTAAACGCTTGCTGTTAATAAAAAACAGGAGACTGAAAATCAGTCTCCTCAGCGTGTCGAAAAAGTCGACACGCTTGCAAGAAATACAAGTATTTCTTGCATTTCTCAAAATCTGCGTGCCAAACTTTGTTTGGCGACTTGATTTTGTTTTGTATGAAAATTATGACTTCTACGGAAATGACAACGTCATTTCCTGAAGTCAAATTTTCTCCTCAGATGGGCAAAGCCCATCTTGCGGATTAAAGTCTGCGACGCTTTTTGAATTTGTATTTTTCGGAAAATTCATATTTTTTTATAATTTTAACTTTTTCTACAGCCTGAGGAGACTGAAAATCAGTCTCCTGTTTTTCTGTTTATTTTTCAGTTTCTGAAATAGCCTGTTTTACGGTAACAAAATCAATTTTATCCCCGCAGCTCTCATCATAATACAGCGTACCAAAAGCTTTTTTAACAATTCCGGTATTTTTAAAAAGTCTTATAAAAAAGCCGGCGGTTTTTGACAGTCTGATTTTTTTGCCCATAGCGGCAGCGATATTTTCGGCCAGAAAATCCGTGGAAACATACATATTGTCCATAGGAAGAAAAACGCCGCCTTTTCTGTTTTCAGCGAGATAAAAAATAAAGAAACAAAGGTTTTTAATGTATAAAAGACTTTTTTTGTTCGACACCATAGGAAAAACAGGTGATTTAAGAATGATTTTTCTAAGGGTCTGATAATTTCCCGGGCAGTCTTTTCCGTAAATCATAGGAGGCCTTAAAACCGTAACCGTGAAATTATCGTCTTCAAGCTTAAAAATCTCCTTTTCGGCCAGAAGTTTTGAGATTCCATAAGGCGTAACGGGTGCGGGCGGCGTATCCTTTGATATTCTGTGAACCCCGCCGCCGTAGACGCTCATAGAACTTAAAAAGATAAATTGTTTAACGCCCGCCTTTTTAGCTTTTTCTGCTGTTTCCACAGTCAGAGTAACATTTATCCGTTCAAAATCCTCCTCCGAAAGACCGTCTTTTCTGTGAACGGCTCCGGCACAGTGAATAACAATATCCGCTTCGGAAAAATCAATGTTTTCCAGTCCGTCTCTTAATGAAACCGTCCCGCATATATACCCTCTTTCCTCAAAAAAACTTTTCACATTAAGCCCTATATAGCTTGTTTTACCCGTTATGGAAACCCGCATAAATTATTCGCCAAGTACGCCGTTTACGATTTTCATAACCCCGTCTAAAGCGTTTTCAATATTCTTTTCCGCCGACTCAATCGAATCGCCTTTTGAGCCGAAATAAATTTTAATTTTAGGCTCTGTACCGGACGGTCTTACACAGAACCATGTACCGTTTTCAAGAACGTAATAAAGAACATTTGACTTAGGAAGATTAACCTTTCCGTCTTCGCCGGTCTTATAATTTTTAAAAGTTCCGGCATTGTAATCTCTTGACTCGGAAACCTTCACCCCGCCGAATTCCTCGGGCGCGCCGTTTCTGAAAGCGTCCATAATTTTTTTCATATTCTCAACGCCCTCAATACCCTTCAGAGTAATTGATTTGATAGATTCTTTATAGAAACCGTATTTTTTATAAACTTCCTGAAGTCCCTCATAAAGAGTCATACCCTTTGATTTATAGAAGGCGGCAAGTTCGCAGATAAGCATAGTCGCCACAACAGCGTCCTTGTCTCTGGCGTAAGTTCCGGCAAGACAGCCATAACTTTCCTCAAAGCCGAAAAGATAAGTATGGCTTCCGTCTTTTTCAAATTCCTTGATTTTCTCGCCGATATATTTAAAGCCGGTAAGCACCTCAAAATAATCAACGCCGTAATTTGCGGCTATAGCCTTTGTAAGGTCTGTGGAAACAATAGTCGAGACAACGGCGCCGTTATCGGGCAGAGTACCGCTTTCTTTTTTGCTTGAAAGAATATACTCGGTTAAAAGAACCCCTGTCATATTTCCGGTAAGAATAACATACTCACCCTCCCCGTTTTTAACGACAGCGCCGACTCTGTCAGCGTCAGGGTCTGTTCCGACAACAATATCCGCGCCGATTTCGTCGGCAAGTTTCATAGCGAGGGTAAAGGCCTTCGGGTCTTCGGGATTAGGGTATCCGACCGTTGAAAACTCGGAATCGGGAAGCTCCTGTTCCGGAACAACGTTGACGTTTTCAAAACCAACCTCTTTAAGAACCCGCCTTACAGGTATATTTCCCGTTCCGTGCAAAGGAGTGTAAACGATTTTAAGGTCTTTCGCGCTTTTAATAAGTTCCGGATTTATAAGCTGAGCCTTAACGTTTTTAACATACTCGTCATCAACCTCTTTGCCGACAATGTTAAATAATCCGTCTTTTGTCGCCTGTTCTTTATCGGCCTTTTTAATTTCCTTGAAATCGGAAACCGCTTCAACCTCTTTAATAATCTCCATATCTCTCGGGAAAGGAACTTGTCCGCCGTCCGCCCAGTAAACCTTATAGCCGTTGTATTCAGGCGGGTTATGGCTGGCGGTAACGACAATACCGCCTGTACAGCCCAGATGTCTTACAGAAAATGACAAAACGGGAGTAGGACGTAAAGACTCAAACAAATAAGTTTTAATTCCGTTTCCGTTTAAAACCAGAGCGGCTGTTTCAGCGAATTCAGGAGACATTCTTCTTGAGTCGTAAGCGATTACAACGCCCATTTTAACGGCGTCGTCCCCCTGCTTCTTTATGTAATTGGCAAAACCCTGCGTAGCCTTGCTTACAGTGTAAACATTCATTCTGTTGGTTCCGGCGCCGATAATTCCTCTTAATCCTCCTGTGCCGAACTCAAGACTTTTGTAAAATCTCTCCTGAATTTCCTTGTCGTCGTCCGCGATAGCTTTAAGCTCCGCTCTTGTCTTTTCGTCAAAATAGTCGTCATTCACCCATTGTTCATATATTTTTTTGTAGTCCATAATAAACCTCCTTTAGAAAATTATATCTTTAATATATATTATTATATAATTTTTATA
>CAYLJL010000172.1:0-4494 GCA_964384005.1 uncultured Lachnospiraceae bacterium
GCTTCTCTTAATCATATAATAAGCTTAGCGGAAGAAAAATCTGTTCCTATAGAATATTTCCCGTTGTTTAACTATAAAACCTGCGGAATAATTAAAAAAGTTTCAGACTTATAAATAATAGACGTCTTTCAAAACTACGAAATTAAGGAAATACTGCATAAAAGATAATAAAAATAATTTTTCAAATTTAAAATTCTTACAAAACATTTTTGAATAGTTATAGTGAACGACAAAATAATTTATCGTTCACTATAATATAGATACACATAGCCGCATAAAGAATTTGTAGCTTTGCATCAATACTTCGGATATAAAGTAAATGAAATAATATCCTGAGATTATAATAATTTATATGAAGTTTATATAAATAAATTATTATCTTTGATATATTTTAAGCTTTCCGAAGCACTTTGCAAACCTCTGACTTCAATAAGTTTACTGATATTTTCATCAAAAAGATTATACTTCTTTAAAAGAAGTGAAATAAGTTTCCAGTCTATCTTTCCTTTACCCATAGTCATATGTTCGTCATAAACTAAATTATTATCATTAAAATGAAAATGTTTTATAAATGGCGAGAGCTTTTGGAACCATATTTCAGTGTTTCGGCTCATTACCATCAAATGAGCAATATCAAGGCAAACGCCAAACCTTTCTTCATCTTTCATACTTTCACAAAGCTGAAATAAATATGCCGGAGAATCATCAAGCATATTTTCAAAGTATATTTCAATATTGCTGCTCCCCTTAAATAATTTTTTCAAAGCGATTATACTTTTTCCAAGCCATTCATTGGTATACCATTGAGAATGGGCAAAACTGGGACTGATATTAGTATGAAAAATCACACCTTTACAGCCAAGCTCCTCCGCCACCTCAATAGATTGTTGCATTCTGTACATACTGTGACTTCTTATTTTTTCGTCAACACTGAAATGTATCGTATCATAAAAAGCGCCATGTAAAGTATCTGTTTTACAGGGCCTGTTTAAGCTTTTGTATATATTGATTCTTTTTTTTAGTTCCGATTTGTCATCTAAAATATAAGGCTTGTAAAAATCATTATATTCAAATCCCAAAGAATTCTTTTCAGCAAATTCAACACAATTATTCAAGTCATTTAATTCAGGTATTATTGATATCATGATTTCACCTCTTCAGATAAATTAGCCGTTTTCGGGACTTCATTCTTTAATTTAACTGAGGCTTCAAACAGCTTTAAAACCTCTTTGTCAATTTTACCTTCATCAGCCATTTTTCGTAAAACCTCAAAAGCTTCTTCTTTGTCCATAGCTTTCTTATAAGGTCTGTCACTTGATGTCAACGCCTCAAATATATCAACAACTGTTAATATTCTTGACTCGAAAGCGATTTCGTCACCTTTTAAACCTCTGGGATAACCGCTTCCATCAAGCAATTCATGATGGGCGCCGGCCCATTTTCCAATACAGGAGTACCTTTTCCCAAGCGTCATATTATTAAGATATTTTTCCGTATATATAACGTGAGAATTTATAACTTCCCGTTCTTCCTCCGTGAGATTGCCTCTCGGTATCGCAAGACATTCAGCTTCTTCAGGAGTCAGATAATTAATTATCTCTCCGTCGGAATTTATATAATATTTTTTCGCAATATCGTTAATATAATCAATTTTTTCCTTTTCCAAAAAGTTTCTCTTGTCGATTTCTTTTACCTGACATATCATCTCTTTCAATTCCTTTTCAATTTCAAACCATTCTTCTTCTGAAATTTTACCCGATAAATAATCAATTTTATATAAACTTTTTAAATATTCAAAACGTAAAAGTATAATTTCAAGTTTATTTCCTAAACGAGTTGATTTATTGATTATCTCTCTGGGAATAACAATTTTTCCTATATCGTGCATTAACGCCGCAAGTTCAAGTTCTCTTTTGTTATAAACGTCAAAAAATCTATCGTATTCTCCATTTTCATGTAATTCATTTATATAGTTCACCAAAGTCTGAGTATAAAGAAAAACATTTCTCGAATGATAATAATTATAAGGATTTCTCTTGTCAATCGCGTCAGTAAAGGCTTGAGTAATAGAAAGCATAAGGTCTTCAATTTCCTGAACATACTTCATATTTGAAAGAGCGATAGCCATTTGAGACGCGAGGGATTTTATAACCATTTCAAATTCTTTGGAAAAGGGAATAATTTCCCCATTCTCATCAATAGCGTTAATAAGCTGAAGAACGCCGATAAGCCTGTCTTCGTTATTAACCAGAGGGACTACCAGTATAGATTTTGTCCTGTATTTTGTCAATTTATCATAATTTCTCGGGCCGCTGAAATCAAACTCATCACTTTCATAAGCGTCCTCAATATTAAGCATTTTTTTATGAATAGCCGAATAAGCGCAGATATTTTCATCTTTCATCAAAACCGCCGGATAAAACTCATCATCTTTAAGTCCCTGCTCAATATTAAGGGTTTTATTTTTGGTAACGCAAAAGCGAAGAACCCCGTCATTATACATATAAAGAGTTCCTCCGTCACAGTTTGTTATTTCCATCGCACAGTCAACTATTTTGGTAAGCAAAGTATCATAATCGCGCTCAGCGGAAAGCTGAATCCCAATCTCTAAAACTTTGTCAGCAATTTCACGCTTCATCCTGTGCCGCCTCCATTTCATAAACCATAACTTCCTCACGTTTTCCTTTAAGCATACACGGACCTTTAGGTTTTGCCAAAAAATCATCTTTTACTCTGTCATATACTTCTTGGCTGATATTAATTATACCGCCCTTTGCTATTCCCTCAAGACGCTCCGCGATATTCACGGTATCGCCTATAACAGTATAGTCCATTCTGTAAGCGCATCCAATGTTTCCGACAACAGCCTTACCACAATGAATACCTATTCCACAGGCAATTTCGGTTCCATGTTCTTCTTTCAGCTCTTTATTGAGCTTTTCAAGGGCCTTAACTATATCTAATCCCGTCTGAACCGCCTTTTTTTCATAATCCTTAATATCCAGCGGCGCGTTATATACCGCCATTACAGCATCGCCTATAAACTTGTCAAGCATTCCCTCGTTATTAAATATTGCGTTTGTAACTAAATCAAAATATCTGTTTAAAACCTCAATTACCTTTTCCGGCGGCATAACCTCAGACATAGAAGAAAAACCTCTGATATCAATAAACAATACCGCAACATCCTTTGTAATTCCTCCAAGTTCAATATGAAAATCTTTATTTTTAGCAAGCTCATCAACCACCTGCGGCGCGATATATTTTCTGAACATATCTAAAATTTTCATCTGATTAATTCTTTCTTGAAAATACCCGTGTACTATTTTAACCAGAGTTATAAAAAGCACTAAAAATACAGCGTTCCAACAACGCCAATATATACCGTTTTTATATAAAATGACAGACGACGCAACCACTGCTGAAGCAAAGACAATACCTCCGACGACCCCATAAGGAATTCTGACATTACTTACCAGAAAAACAAAAATTCCTATAATTAAAGCGGTTAGTAAAGCGCTTGTTAAAGATGAAATTTCAATAAAAGTCCTGTTATCCAATAAAGCGTTCAGATGGTTCGCCTGAACCTCCACGCCATTCATAACCGTACCTTTAGAAATAGGAACCAGATACTGGTCCATCATACCTGAAGAATACGCTCCGACAAAAACGATACTGTCCTTAAAAGCTTTTAAATCGCATCTGCCGTTTAATACGTCTGTATACGAATACATTTCATAAATACCTTGTTGAGTCGTATAATCAAAACCATATATACCGTTTTCATCTGTTTCAGGTTCCGCCAATACCTCGCCCTTCGCTTCTTTATAAGTTTTATATATTTCATAAGCGAAATTATAGTTTTCCTTGTTTTCATAAGAAACTTTATAAACTGACCTTCTTACATAGTTATCCTCATCCTGAACCACGTTTGTAAAACCGCTCCGGGTAACCTCCGCCAATTCCTCATATGGATTTTCAATTTGCTCAATATACATATTATTTATACTTTTTTCGTCATTATCGCCTAATTCAAGTTTCGTTGAAAAATTAATATGCGAAGCCATAACAACATTTTCAAAATTCTTTGAAGCCTCCACTAACGCCGAATCGCCCTTTTCGTCACGTTCACCAAAATAATTTATATCAAAGGCAACAACAGAGGGACTATATTGGCTGTCAAATACATTCAGTAAATCCGCGGCTTGTTGCCTTGTCCACTCCTGAAAAGGCCCCATTTCCTGTAAACTTTTTTCGTCAATACCAATAATTTTTATTCGGTTATCAACGCTTTGCTGCCTTACAAAAAGCAAATCAGAGAACCAATACTCGACCGATTTAATTGGGGCTGCCCATGTAAGGACAGCCGCCACAAATGATATTAAAATTATAACAGATAATTTTTGCGTTTTTTTGTTTTTAATCAACGTTTTCCTCCCATACCGGAGTAAGATATTCAGGACCGTCTACAATACCGTCCCATATTTCACCGGT
>CAYLJL010000173.1:0-4481 GCA_964384005.1 uncultured Lachnospiraceae bacterium
ATGATATTGAGTCATATATAAAAGAAAATACAAAAGCAATTTATATTGAAACACCAACTAACCCTATGATGAATGTTATAGATATAAAAAATGCGTCTGAAATCGCCAAGAGGCATAATTTGCTTCTTATTGTTGACAATACATTTTTAACGCCGTATTTTCAACATCCTTTTGAGCTTGGGGCAGATATAATAATACACAGCGGAACAAAATTTTTAGGAGGGCATAACGATACGCTTGCGGGCTTTATTGTTGTAAATTCTGATGAATTATCCGAAAAACTGAGATTTATCATAAAAACAGTAGGTTCTGGCCTTGCGCCGTTTGACAGCTGGCTTATATTGAGAGGCATAAAAACACTTCCTTTAAGAATGGAAAAAGCTCAGGAAAATGCTCAGGCAGTTGTTGAATTTCTGCTTAATGAAAAAAGAATTTTAAATGTGTATTATCCCGGAATAAAGGGAACAAGTGGGTATGAAATGTGTTCAAAACAGGCAAGCGGTTTCGGCAGTATGATTACATTTGAGGCTGAAAGCAAAGAGCTTGCGCTTCATATATTGAAATCGACAAGGCTTATTCCGTTTGCCGAAAGCCTCGGCGGAACAGAAACTTTGCTCACTTATCCCTCAACACAGACACACGCTGATGTTCCCGAAGATATAAGAATAAAAAACGGTATTACCGACAGAATATTAAGATTGTCGGCAGGAATAGAAGCAAAGGAAGATATTATCGATGATTTAAAACAAGCTATAAACTCATTTGACGAAAGGAGATAAGAGTATGGAAGAAAAAAATATCAATTTTGATGAAGTAATTGAAAGAAGAAATACAGACTGTTTAAAATATGATTTTGCAGTAAGACGGGGAAGACCCGAAAATGTACTTCCTTTATGGGTAGCGGATATGGACTTTAAAACATCAGGTATTGTGCTTGACGTTATAAAAAACAGGGTTGACCACGGAATATTTGGTTATACGGAATCAAGTGAAGCGTATTTTGAGGCAGTATCAAAATGGATGGAAGAAAAGCATAACTGGAAGGTCGACAGAAAATGGCTTGTTAAAACTCCCGGGGTTGTGTTTGCACTTGCTATGGCGGTAAAAGCGTATACCGAAAAGGGCGATAAAATATTGATTCAGCAGCCTGTTTATTATCCGTTTACAGAAGTAATTGAGGATAATGAGAGAATTGCGGTAAGCAATGACCTCGTGCTTGGAGACGACGGAAAATATCACATAGATTTTGATGATTTTGAAAAAAAGATTAAAAAAAATAATATTAAATTATTTTTATTATGCAGCCCCCATAATCCTGTAAGCCGCGTATGGAACAGGGAAGAACTTGAAAAAATGGGGGATATATGTGTTAAGTATAATGTTATTGTAGTCAGTGACGAAATTCATCAGGATTTTGTTTACGGAAACAACAAGCATTATGTGTTTGCCGATATAAAAAAGGAGTTTGCTGATATTTCGGTCGTTTGTACCTCTCCGGCAAAAACATTTAATCTTGCCGGACTTCAGACTTCAAATATATTTATACCAAACGGCACTCTGAAAGCCAAATTTAAAAAGCAGATAAACGCCGCAGGCTACAGTCAGCTTAATACTATCGGAATTACTGCCTGTGAAGCTGCTTATCGTTATGGTGATGTGTGGTATAACAATATGATTAAATATATCGAAGATAACATTTCTTTTATAAAAAACTATATTGAAAAGGAAATACCCTTAATAAAAATGATTGAGCCTGAAGGAACTTATCTTATATGGCTTGATTTCAGAGGTCTTGAATTAACTGAAAAGGAAAGAGAGGATTTAATTATAAATAAGGCGGGACTCTGGCTTGACAGCGGAGCTATTTTCGGAAAAGCCGGAGAAAGTTTTGAAAGAATAAATATCGCTTGTCCGAGAGATATTTTAAAAACGGCTCTTGATAAGCTTAAGATGGCTATAACTGAAAATTATAACAGGTTATAGTCAATCAACTTGAAAATGAGCAAAAGGAAACGGGCTGAAAATTATTTTTGCAGGGCGGCGGAAGAAGAGCGCAGTCAGCTGCCTACGCTGACTGACTAAACATAAGCAAAAAGGATTTTTGACCGCCGGACTTGTTTATTTTTAAGTTGATTGACTATATAAGAAATAAATTTATAAAAATATAAAAAATAATTGACAACAGAAGCTTATTAGATTATAATTGTATAAAATTAAACATATAAAACCTATTTAAATGATAAGTTTTAAAATATAATAAAGGAGGATGGGAAACAAAATACAAGATGAAGAAAGGCATGGTGGTGAAATGTTACATATTGAAAATGATAATGTTAAAAAACATATATTGGATGGAAATTTTGGACTGGAGAAAGAAAGTTTAAGAATTTTAAGGAATGGTACTTTATCTCATTCTCTTCACCCGTTTCCGGATGACGAGTATATTGTAAAGGATTTCTGTGAAAATCAGACGGAAATCAATACTTCGGTACATACCAGCGCTAAAGAAGCAATCGGAGAATTGGAATTTCACAACGGGCGAATACACGAAAGATTAAAAAAACTGACAGAAAGAGAATACTTATGGCCGTTTTCCAATCCTCCTTATATTGAGAATGAAAGTGATATACCGGTTGCGGTTTTTGAAGGTGTTGAGGTATCAAAAACCGCATACAGGGAATATTTGTCTGCGAAATACGGACGATATAAAATGACATTTTCCGGTATTCATGTAAACTATTCTTTTTCTGAGCATCTGCTTAAAATTGATTTTAATCTACAGGAGGAAACAGATTATCAAAAATACAAAAATCAGTTTTATCTTACACTTGCACAAAAAATGGCCGCGTATGGCTGGCTGCTTGTGGCAGTGACTGCGGCAAGCCCGCTTTTAGACAGTTCGTTTGTAGAAAAAGGTATTTACGATGGTGATGTATTTACGGGAATGGCGTCTGTCAGATGCGGCGAAATGGGATATTGGAATGAATTTGCGCCTATTCTTGATTATAATGATATTTCCGCATATGCAGACAGTATCCAGAAATATGTGGATATGGGGTTATTGAAAGCTGCTTCTGAACTTTATTATCCAATCAGACTGAAACCGTCCGGAGAAAATACGCTGGAATCATTACGCAAAAATGGAGTTAATCACATAGAACTCCGTATGTTTGACTTGAATCCACTTGCAGATGTTGGTCTGGAGGAAAAAGATGTGGTTTTTGCACAGCTTTTAATGGTATGGCTTGCATCGACTCCAAATCAGCCATTCAGTGAAAAAGACCAGATTCAGGCGGTTCAAAATTTTAAAAATGCTGCTCGTTATGATTTAAAAACTGTCAATATTCTGATGCCGGACGGAGAAATATTTTCGGCAGCCAATGCGGCATTAAAGGTGATTGACAAGCTGAAAGTGTTTTATAGCGAACTTGGGGTAGATGTAAATGAAGTTCTGCAATTTGAATATGAAAAATTTACAGATGCGGAAAACAGGTATGCGTGGAGAATCAGGAAGCAATTCGGAAATGGATATGTAAAAAATGCTTTGAGGTTTGTAAAAGAAAGACAGGTGAATTAAATGTGTGAATTGTTTGGTGTGAACTCCGTGAAGAAGCTGGAGTTAAATGAGCTGCTTCTGGAATTTTTTTCACACGGCGTCAATCACCCGAATGGGTGGGGTATGGCATTTTTTTATGGAAATGCGGTATCTTTGGAAAAACAGCCCGAAGCGTCACATAAAAGCGTTTACCTGAAACAGCGGCTGCAATTTAAGGTAGAAGCGGATAACATGATTGCACATATACGGCTTGCCACAAGAGGAAATATCAATTATGAAAATTCCCATCCTTTTGTAATGAGGGACAACTGTAACAGAACATGGACACTGGCACATAACGGGACAATCTTTGACTGTGATTTGCTGAACCCTTTTATACATATTCAGCAAGGGCAGACAGACAGCGAGAGAATACTTTCATATATTGTCAGCCGTATGAATGCGGCAAATGAAATAAAAAATGAGCTGTCAAATCAAGATAGATTTGAATTGATAGATAAAGTCATCTGTGAAATAACACCGGAAAATAAAGTAAACCTCCTTTTGTTTGACGGGGAATTGATGTATGTGCATACTAATTATAAAAATAGTTTATATAGATGTCAAAAAGGTGAAGCAGTTGTAATATCTACCACACCGCTTGATTATCATATATGGGAAAGTGTACCAATGAATACTCTGACTGCTTATCAGAATGGGAAACAGGTATTTACAGGTACAAATCATAAAAATGAATTTTTTGAAACCGAAGAAAAAATGAGACTGCTGTTTTTGGATTTTGCAAATTTATAATATAACCAGCCAGTAAGTCCCCCGCCTTTTAGGCGGCGGGCACTTACTGTTATATTCAGTAGGAGTATAAGCTCCTACTGAATATAAAGGCGTTTTTAAACGCCGTCGGTTATGAGTATTTTTGCAAAGCAAA
>CAYLJL010000174.1:0-4462 GCA_964384005.1 uncultured Lachnospiraceae bacterium
AATATCACACCGAAATGAAAAAAACTTTAGAAAATACCGACAATCTTATTATTAAGCAGGGTGAGATTGTGGAAATTCTGACGGAAGAAAACAGGGTTGTCGGAGTTGTTTCCGAGTCAGGAGCGGTTTACAGGTGCAAAGCGGTTGTGCTTTGTATGGGTACTTATGTTAAATCACGCTGTCTTTATGGTGATACCATCATTAACAGCGGTCCCAACGGACTTCGCAATTCATCTGAACTTAGTGACAGTCTCAGAAAATTAGGAATTAAAATTTTTAGATTTAAAACGGGTACGCCCGCGAGAGTTGACAGAAGGTCTATTGATTTTTCTAAAATGACTATTCAGAAAGGAGATTCCCACATTGTCCCTTTTTCTTTTGAAAATTCAGAAAAAGATATTGAAAGAGAACAAATACCTTGTTATCTGACTTATACTAACGAAAAAACTCACAATATTATAAAAAATAATCTTGACAGGTCACCTCTATACAGCGGTATTATTGATGGAACAGGCCCAAGATATTGTCCTTCCATTGAGGATAAGGTTGTCAGATTCGCCGACAAGGACAGGCACCAGATTTTTATTGAGCCTGAAGGCGAGGATACCAACGAAATGTATATACAAGGTATGAGTACGTCTTTACCGGAAGATGTTCAGGTAGATATGTACCGGACTATTCCCGGACTTGAAAATTGCAGGATTATGCGTGCCGCTTATGCTATTGAGTACGATTGTATCGACGCTACTCAGCTTAAACTTAGTCTTGAGTTTAAAAGTATCAGCGGACTGTTCAGCGCCGGTCAGTTTAACGGTACTTCCGGATATGAGGAGGCCGCGGCTCAGGGTATTATCGGCGGTATTAACGCCGCTTTATTTATCAAAGGTGAAAAACCTCTTATTCTTGACCGCTCTGACGCTTATATAGGAGTGCTTATTGACGATATTGTTACAAAAGGCAGCAAGGAGCCTTATCGTATGATGACTTCAAGGGCGGAATATCGTCTTATTTTAAGGCAGGATAACGCCGATTTGAGACTTACCGAAAAAGGTTATAACATTGGTCTTATATCAAAAGAAAGATATGACAGATTTTTAATAAAAAAGGCTCTGATTGAAAAAGAAATTGACAGAGTTATGAATACAAATATCCCTCCCTCAAGGGAAGTGAACGGATTTATCGAAAGCAGGGGAGGGTCGCCTCTTTCTACAGGCGCCAAGCTTTCAGAGCTTATTAAACGTCCGGAGCTTAATTATGAGGATTTATCTTTTGCCGATAAAGAAAGACCTCCTTTACCGGATGATGTGAAAGAACAGGTTAATATACAAATTAAATATGAGGGGTATATTAAACGGCAGCTTATACAAGTTGAACAGTATAAAAAAATGGAGTCGAGGGTTTTATCACCTGATATTGATTATTTCTCAATGAGGGGACTCAGAATTGAGGCTCAGCAGAAGCTTAGCCGGATGAAACCCCACAATGTTGGTCAGGCTTCGAGAATAGCGGGGGTTTCTCCCGCTGACATAAATGTGCTGCTTGTTAATCTTGAGGCGATTAAAGAAAGATAAAAAATAAAGACCGCTGTCCCTCACATTCCGCCAGTCTTTTGAAAAAAGATTGACTATATATGAAATCTGCCGTTTTCGTGGGTGCAAATTTGAAAAATTGATTTTATTTTTTTATTTGTCGGTATTTCCTTAACAAAATTTTACGGGAAAGAATATATTGTATTTGTAGGTATTTTTTGAAGGGAGGTTTGTTTTTTGGAAAAGAAAAGATTTTTTGTTCCATGGCAAAATGATTTTTGCTTTGGCGAAAGAACTGTCTTGCTTAAACTAAAGCACAATTATAAACAGCATCAGTTTTATTTTAACTCTGAAAGCCACCCTTATATCAGTCTTATAAATGATAATACGGTATCAAAGTCATTTATTAACGCTATTATTAATAATGATTTTGATGACGCAACATCTTATGTGAGCCGTTTTAGTGTTTTTGTGGATTTTGAAATGCTTAAAAAAATTTTTGACGGAATTAAATCTTATAATTATATACCTGTTTCTTATAAAACAGACTGCTCTTTTAAAGGAGAAAAGATTAACTCAATTTTTATTTCCGATAAAAATAAAAAATTGATTTTGCATTTTTATATGGTTAATGAGCCGGATTCTTTCAGTAAATGGAAAATATACCGTATAGAAGAAGAAAATGTTAAGTCCGCTTTGGAAAGGAAAAAAATATGGATAAAATTTTAATTGACGCTTGTTTCAGGCTTGGGGTGAAAATTGACGACTATCAGGTTTCTCAGTTTTTTAAATATATGGAATTGTTGATTTCATGGAATGAAAAATTTAATCTTACCGCTATTACCGAGCCTAATGAAATTTTACTTAAACATTTTGCTGATTCGCTTTCTTTAATACCTTTTATTGATATTGAAAATAAAAATATTATTGATGTGGGTACGGGAGCGGGTTTTCCCGGAATTCCTATTAAAATTGCAGTTCCATCTGTTAAAATTACTTTACTCGATTCTCTTAATAAACGAATTAATTTTTTACAAAATGTTGTTTCTGAGATTTCTCTTGAAAATGTTAGCTGTATTCATTTAAGGGCGGAAGACGGTGGAAAAAATCCTGATTTCAGAGAAAAATTTGATATTTGCGTCTCCCGCGCCGTCGCTGATTTGGCTGTTTTGTCGGAATATTCGCTCCCTTTTGTTAAAGTCGGCGGTGTTTTTGTTTCACTTAAAGGACCTGACTCTGATGCTGAAATTGACAGGGCTTTAACCGCTATCCATACTCTGGGCGGAAAAGTTGATTCTGTGAAAAAAATTGAAATACCTTTTACCGATATTGTCCATACATTAATTATGATAAAAAAAGTAAGACAAACTCCTGTTATATATCCCAGAAAATCGGGCAAAATTTCTAAAAACCCTATCAAATGACAGGGTTTTTTGTTTTTGTTTGTCATATATGAAATATTCTGAAAGTTCTGAATTATTTTTTTTTATATTACTAATATGATATAATATGTAAAAGAAGAATAAATTGGAATTTAAACGCAATATAAATATTGGGGGTTTTTTTATGGAAAATATGACGCTTGTCAGGAAAAATGAAATCGTTCAGATTCCTGTTTCTATGATTAAGCCGAATCCTTTTCAGGTCAGAGGATTTATTGACAGAGAATCTGTAAATAATTTGGCAGAGTCAATAAAACAATATGGAGTTTTACAGCCGATTTGTGTAAGACGATTAAATAAAGAAAGCTATGAGATTGTTTTTGGCGAAAGAAGGTTTAAAGCCTGCAAAATTCTGGATATGTTTTACGTACCGTGTATAATTTCTGAAATTGGGGACAGAGATTGCGCGCTTATTTCAATGATAGAAAATATTCAGAGAGAAAATATTGATTATTTTGAGACGGCGGGCGGTATCCATGAATTTATGAGGGATTATGGATATTCTCCGAAAAATGTCGCCCGGATTATCGGGAAAAAAGAAAGATTTGTTGTTGAAAAAAATGAAATTTTGAAGCTTAAATATCAATTCAGAAGAACTATTATTCAAAATAATTTATCTGAAAATTATGCCCTCGCTTTTACTAAAGTCTCCGATGAAAAATTGCTTGATTTAATTCTGAATGCTGTTATTAAGTTTGATTTGAGTATTAAAAATACAGAGAGTCTTATTGATTTGGTCTTAAAATATACACGGGAAGGTGATAAAATTGACGAAAATGATATAGATAATATTGTTTCTAAAATTAAAGGCTCATACAGAGAACAAAAAATTAAAACCTATATTAATGATATTAAGATTTTTACAAATTCTATTCATCAGATAGTTGATACAATGAATAAATCGGGAATTAAAACAGAGTGCTTTTTTAATGAAAGAAATAATAATCTGGAAGTATTGATAAAGGTTGACAGAAGCTGAAAAAGTATTTTTACATAAAACTGATAATTATGGCAACGCGTAAAATTTTTAGTATGAAACAATAAAATGATTTTCTTAATATATACGGTTTTATTAAAATTTATTTGTTCGTTCTTTTATTGTTTTGTTTTAATTTATTTTCTTACAGCCAAAATTAATATAAGAAAACAGTATACAATTCAAAAATCAAAAATAATTTTAAATTTTAAAAATTATTTTTTGGTATCTTTTGTGCTGTGTTTACTAAAACTTTTTGTCATTATTTACGTATTATAAAGAGAGATTAGACTTCTTTCAAAATATTACGGTAATTTCGGAATAATCAGAAAAAATATATTTTATTTAATATTTTAACGCTTTCGGCGCTAAAAAAACAAAACTTCTTTTGATAACCATTAAGAAAATGTTTTTATGTATTATGAAATTGCCGTAATAACGTAGTTTCTGAAGAAGTCTATTATAGCAATCCGCAAAATTTTCAGGGCAAAACAACAAAATAATTGTGAAATATA
>CAYLJL010000175.1:0-4460 GCA_964384005.1 uncultured Lachnospiraceae bacterium
CTTACTTAGTTTAACATAAACTGTTTTTTTTGTCAAGAACTTTTTTTGAATTTTTATTTATTTTTTATTCATACTCACAAAAATAAGTTCCCGATTTCTTCCTGTCTTTCTTTTGACAGCTTAATTATTTTAACATACTGTTTAAGGCTTGTCAAGAATTTTTTTGTAATTTTTTAATTTTTTTTGTTCTTATATAGAACACGTTTGAAAACTCTTCAATAATCAGACTTCTTTCGAAACTTCATATTAGTAAAAATATCACCTCAAAAAAATATCGTAAATTCAAAAAAAAACAAAAATAACGTTTTAAACTTAATAATAAAGGAGATTTTTTATCACCGGCAAAACCGACTTAAAAAATCTCCTTTAAAAGAAACTCAAATACTTATAAATTATTGAAATTAATTAAGCACACGGCAAGCGCCCACATAAGTTTTTGCGGAATAGCTTGAGCCAAGGCTTGAAATCTGAACGCAGTTTTTACTGTTATTGGTAGCATGGATATACTGGCCATCGCCGATATACATACCAACATGAGAAATTGCCGAACTTCCGCCGGTATTAAAGAAAACGAGATCTCCCGGCTGAAGATTAGCCTTATCAACTCTTGTACCGTTATTAATCTGGTCTCTTGAAACTCTGTTCAGAGTAATTCCGAAGTTTTTATACACACAGTACATAAAACCGGAGCAGTCAACACCTGTACTAAGGTTAGTTCCCCCGTAGACATAATTAAGACCGAGGAACTTTTTAGCGTAAGCGACAACTTCCTCACCCTTTGACGAACTTGATGTTTCAGGTTCAACAGGAGTAATTGTAACGGAAACATTTTTAATAGGAAGATACTTAAGCATATCGCCTGAAATATAATCCTTATGAACATAAGCGAAAGAATTGTCATATTTAACTTCATACCACTCTCCGACGTCAGCGGTAACGGCAAGATTTTCACCCTGACTCACCTGAGAGATGACCTCCGCGTTAGTCGCGGGAGCCTTTCTTATATTAACGCCGTCAGAATTAACTAATCCATCGACCTGAGTAAGCTTTACGAATTCAGTTGTAACATAAGCTTCCGAGTCGTCGCCGTTATCGAGTTTAAACCAGCCGTCTTTTAAAGAAGAAACGGAAAGAGTAAGACCTGTATCAACAGTTGAAATAACATCAGAAGAAGTATTGGCGGCGGAACGAATATTAACATTTGTTCCGGTAACTTTAACGATTGCGCCGGCAAAAGCACAAGATGTATTCAAAGCGGCGAAAGCAACCCCAAGAGCCGCGACTCTCTTAATGTTTTTAGAAAACTTCATTTTAAAAATTCCTCCTATGTAAATAATACCACAAAAATATGAAATATAAAATAATTAATTAAGTCAATCAGCGTTTAAATATTACACAAATGTTACTAAATTATGTATTTATTATAAATGGTTTTTCTTCATTTGTCAATAATAATATTAAAAAAAATAAATTTTGTTATTATAAACAAAAAAATGCCAATAATACTCTTTATATTCAACAATATTCAGCTGAATTTTAGTTAAAAATCAATAAACGACGATTTTTGTGATTTTGTAAATAAGCACAAAACAATAAAAACGCAAAATTTATCAATTAATATAGTGACATTTTAAAATTTTAAGTTATAATATTTATAACAGCAATAATAATATATAGGAAAACAGTGTATAAAAGGAAATAAAAATTATTTTTGAATTGTACTGTATTTCCTTTATAGGGCGAGACAATATAATAATTCGTTGACATATCAGCTTTTGTTGAATTCCGCGTGTTTATTCTTATATTGTTTTGTCATAAATTACCAAGAGTCAGGAAAAAATAAGGAGGAAAAAATGTTTAGATTTATTAATTTATTTATCAAAGGCATATTTGTCGGGATAGCGAATATAATCCCGGGAGTAAGCGGAGGCACGATAGCCGTGGTTTTAGGAATATTTGACGAAATGATTACGGCGATAAACAATATTTTCAAAAACTTTAAAAAATGCGCGGCGTTTTTAATTCCGTTGTTTATCGGAGCGGGAGCGGGTATAGTTTTATTCAGTAAGCTTTTAAAATACTGCCTTGAAAACTATTCGTTTCCGACAAGTATGTTTTTTGTCGGCCTTGTGGTCGGGAGTATCCCTTTAATATATAAGAAGGCGACCGAGAAAAAAGTTGATTATAAATGTTATATTGCCACTGCGGCGGCATTTTTAATCGTAGTAGGATTTTCCTTTTTTAGTGAAAGCGAGTCAAAAACGATAGATGATATAAGGGGTACGCTTGACATAATAACTTTGTCAAAAATCTTCATATCGGGAATAATAGCGAGCGCGGCTATGGTCGTTCCGGGTATAAGCGGTTCTTTTGTGCTTATGCTTTTAGGGATGTATCAGCTTATATTAACTTCTGTTGATGCTGTTTCGTCAACTACAGCGAAAAGTATAAACATAATTTCAGACAGTGGATTTGCGGAAGGGTTAAAAATGCTTTTCACCTCCGACGAATTTATAATTTTGGCTGTCACAATGATAGGAATTATAATAGGCGTCCTATTAATTTCAAAATTAATTGAATTTTTGTTTAACAAGGCGTATTCAATAACCTACTTTACAATTTTAGGGTTAATTTTCGGCTCGATATATTCAGTATTTTCAGATAAGCTTACTTATTCAAGCTATGAAACGAGTCCGATTAGCCTTATGATAATAGTTATAGGTGTTGCTGTACTTGTAGTAGGTATAATAATTTCTTTAATTTTAGGAAAGGAATAACACCCCGAACATAAACCGTGCCGGACTTCGGCGCAACAAACACCGTGGGTATAAAAATTCCTTTCGGCGTCTCTGTACATAATAAAAAGGAGTTTATCTGATTTCAGCGATAACTCCTTTTTATTATTTCAATTTTCATAATTTATATTAAACAGGTTTATTATAAGAATTCTTATCGAGAATAAAAAATATTTTACGGGTACGAAAGCACTGAAATTTTAGCGAAAAGCGAATTGCAAAGCAATCGCCGAAAGCGTAAAGAAAATTGCTTTGCAATTTAAAAAATTTCAAGTAAAATAATTTTTTTATTATACCTTGCTTTGGTTCTTATAATTATATTCGTAAAAATATAAGCAGTCAAAATTATTCTATTAACTGGCAAAATCTCAGTCTTTCTTAAATTTACTAAGAACTTCCTCAACCTTTTCCTGGTCAGGAACATTATCGTGAATATCAAGACGAAGAGCTTTGCTTATATCAAGACTAAAAATACCCATAATTGATTTAGCGTCGATTACATATCTTTCAGAAACCAAATCAAAATCCCCGTCAAAAGTATTTATCACGTTGACAAATTCTTTTACCTTTTCAATAGAGTCTAAAGAAACAGTTATTGACTTCATAGTAAAAATCCTCCTTTATAAATATAAAATTATTAATTGTTGCGGAAATGCCGGTCATATAAAAATCAAAAACATTTTTAATTTTTATTAATCAGCGTTTCCTTAAAATATGGAACCTCTCTTATATATTAAACTTTTATTTGCCTGTTGTCAAACCATAGTTTCTGTTTTACGGCAATTTTGTATAAATATTCTATATAATTTAAAAAAAACAAGCTGTCCGTTAGTTATTTATTAGCATTTTTTTATTTACTTTCATAAAATAAAATTGTGTAATAAAAAACAAGCAGCGGAAAGTATTATTATAGTAAAATTATAAAACAACAGCTCACGGCGTGTTAAGGAAAATTTCTTAACCATGCCGGAACATAGGGAGTAATTTTTATGATAATACTTATAAACAAAAAAAAATTTTTCACCTACATACTATTTGTAATAAGTTGTTTTTTTATTTTTATAGGAATGCTTTCGAGGTCGGGAAAAGGAGCCGTTCCGGTAATGAGAACCGATAACGCCGCCTGTCTTGTAATAATAATAGACGACTTCGGAAACAATTCCAAAGGTACAAAAGAAATGCTTTCTCTGCCGATAAAATTCACAGGAGCGGTAATGCCGGGCGCGCCATATACAAAAGAGGAATGTAAAACCCTGAGCGACGCGGGAAAAGACGTAATTCTCCATATGCCCATGGAACCCCATAAAGGCAAAAAAAGCTGGCTTGGAGAAATATCAATTATGAATGATTTTACAAAAGAGGAAGCTCTTTCAGCGTTTAAAAAAGGGCTTTCGGAAATAACAAACTGCGTTGGTTTTAACAATCATATGGGTTCAAAAGTAACAGAAAATTCCGAGATAATGACAGAAATTCTGAAAGAGGCAAAAGAACAAAATCTCATTGTAATAGACAGCCTTACGGGTTCAAAATCCACAGTTGAAAAAATAGCGAAAGAACTTAATATAAATTATTTAAAAAGGGATGTTTTTCTTGACAGTACTCAGGATGTGTCTAAAATAATCCAGAATCTAAAAAAAGCGGCGGCGGCGGCGAAAGAAAAAGGCA
>CAYLJL010000176.1:0-1794 GCA_964384005.1 uncultured Lachnospiraceae bacterium
ATAGACGGCAAATTTTTACCATTTTCAATATGATTGATATAATTCTCACTTTGCCCTATAGATAAACTCATATCTCTTGCTGAAACATTCTTAGCTATTCTAAGCTGTACAAGTCTTTCTATAAATTTTTCTTTATCCATTTGTTCACCTTTTCATTCTCTTTACAACTTCAATAATATATCTCATAGATTCTATATCTAAACCTTTCGAAACGTTTAAAAGCTCTCTTGTTATTTCGGGAACTAAGTTTTTTGTATCAAAAAATTCTTGAGGTGATATATTAAAATATTCACAAATATAAAAGAATACTGTCATAGATGGAAAATTTACACCATTTTCGATATTATTTATATAGCCTGCACTTTGACCTATAGATAAGCTCATAGCTCTTGCTGAAACATTTTTTGAAATTCTTAACTTTACTAATCTATCTATAAATTCTTCTTTTGTCATAATAAAATAACACCACCTTTATAAAGGATTATACTATATATTATTACCATTCATTAATGAATAGTTTATTTATTATTATAAATTATCCTTGTTATATATAAATATTTTAGATATAATCTACTTAACTATATAATTTGAATAGATATGAGAATAAATATTATGAAAGAAAAGACTTGTTGTTTTACAGGACACAGAAAAATACCGGACTATGAGTATAATGCTTTAAAATTAAAACTTAAAGATATTCTTATAAATCTTATAGAAAGAGGCGTTATTTATTTCGGAGCGGGCGGAGCATTGGGATTTGATACGCTTGCGGCTGAAACAGTGCTTGAACTTAAAAAGAAATATCCAATAATAAAGCTGATTCTTGTATTACCTTGTGAAAATCAGACTTATAATTGGAGCATTAAAGATATAAAAATTTATAATGATATAAAATCAAGATGTGATAAGTATGTTTATGTTTCAAAAAATTATACAAGAGATTGTATGTTTAAAAGAAATCGTCACCTTGTGTATAACAGCAGTATTTGTGTTTGCTATAAAACTAAAAACAGCGGCGGAACAGCCTGCACCGTCAGATACGCCGAAGAAAAAAATCTTGAAATAATAAATGTTGCTTTTCAATAATTTTTAGTTATAACTTTTGGTTTAAACAATATAACTTTTATGAAATTCTCAAAAGATAATATTTAAATTATAATTAATCATAGAAGATATAAATAATATTTAACGGAGTTTTTTACTATGAAGAAAAAAATTTTATTATTAGTCATAAAATGGCTTGAACCTGTTGACGAAACAGAATATAATAAATTAATCAAATAAAAGGTGATATATATGAAATACAGAACATTAGGAAATGATTTAAAGGTTTCAGCGGTTGGGCTTGGCTGTATGGGTATGAGCCACGCTTACGGCTCTCCCGCCGACAAAAATGAAATGACAAGACTTCTTTCAGAAGCCGTTGATATAGGATATACATTTTTTGACACAGCAGAGGTTTATGGTACACCTGAAAATCCTCATCATAACGAGGAATTAATCGGCAAGGCTTTAAAACCATACAGAAACAATATTGTTATAGCAACAAAGTTTGGTATTCACTTTGATATGACAAGTGCTTCTGTAAACAAACCGCTTGTTCCCGATTCAAGACCGAAGATTATAAGAAAGTCTGTCGAAAATTCTCTGAAACGTCTTGATACCGATTATATAGATTTATATTATCAGCATAGAGTTGACCCGAACGTTCCTATTGAGGAAGTTGCCGGAGTAATGTCTGATTTAATTAAAGAGGGAAAAATTACACATTGGGGATTATCAGAGGCAAACGAG
>CAYLJL010000176.1:1804-4460 GCA_964384005.1 uncultured Lachnospiraceae bacterium
GCGGATAAAATATGCAAGGTAACGGCACTTCAAAACAGATATTCTATGATGTACAGAGATTATGAATACTTATTTGACACATTAGAGGAATTAAACATTGGATTTGTGCCTTTTTCTCCTATGGCAAACGGTTTTTTAACCGGAAAATACAATAAAAACTCAAAATTTGAGGAAAAAACGGATTACAGAAATATGATGCCTCAGTTTAAAGAAGATTCATATGATAAAAATAAAGAATTGTTAAATTTTTTAACAAATACGGCAAAGGAAAAAAACGCCTCTCCGGCACAAATTTCTTTGGCGTGGATGATTTGTAAAAAACCGTGGCTCGCTCCTATTCCCGGAACACGAAAAGAAGACAGACTGATTGAGAACGCAAAAGCAGCAGAAATTATTTTGTCTGATGAGGAAATAAAAAGTATAGATACGGCTCTTGACAATATGGAAATGTCAGAGGTATTCGGCGGAAGTAAAATTATAAAAAAATAAAGGAGATAAATAATATGGATTTTATAACTTTAAGTAATGGAATAAAAATGCCTTTAGAGGGGTTCGGCGTATTTCAGGTGCCGGACAAAACACAATGTGAACAAGCGGTACTTGACGCTGTTGATGTTGGTTATAGATTAATTGATACAGCGGCGGCTTATATGAACGAGGAGGCTGTCGGAAATGCTGTTAAAAAATGCGGAGTACCAAGAGAAGAATTGTTTATTACAACAAAACTTTGGGTTCAGGACGCAAACTATGAAAAAGCTAAAAAAGCTTTTAATACTTCTCTTGAAAAATTGGGACTTGATTATATTGATTTATATTTAATTCATCAGCCTATGGGTGATTATTACGGTGCTTGGAGGGCTATTGAGGAACTTTATAAAATTGGCGTAATTCGTGCGATAGGAGTATGTAATTTCTATCCGGCAATACTTGCTGACTTTTGTGAAACTGTCGAAATAAAACCAATGGTAAACCAAGTTGAGCTTCACCCGTTCTTTCAGCAGGAGGAGGCAATTCAAAATATGAAAGATTACGACGTTCAGCCGCAGGCATGGGGACCTTTCGCTGAGGGAAACCATAGTATATTTACAAATCCCGAACTTACAGCTATCGGAGAAAAATACGGAAAAAGTGCCGCACAGGTTGTATTGCGCTGGAATATACAAAGAGGAGTGGTTGTTATTCCTAAATCTGTTCATAAAAATCGTATGGAACAAAATATAGATATATGGGATTTTGAGCTTAACAGCGAGGATATGAAAGTAATTTCAAAAATGGATATAGGACATAGTGAGATAGTTAATCACAGCGACCCTAAATTTGTAAAAATGCTCCATAGTATGAAAATACGCTGACAATTAAGTCGACCGCTTTTGCGGTCGGTTTAATGTTTATTTTGTATTACGCAGTTTTTCTCTTATATCTCTGAATTCCTCAGGAATTTCATCAATATTCATATTATATGGAACGGAAGTTGTACCTGCCTCTTTAGCCTTTTCGTAATACCAGCATTTAAAATTAATAATGGCAAGAGTGTTTTGAAATTCGTTAATCTGATTTTCAATTACTGTTTTTTGTTTTTTAAAAAGTTCAAGACGACGGTCTATGGTTTCATCGCCTTTCATTGCCATATAAACAAAGGTTTTTATGTCTTTTAAAGGCATACTCGTCTTTTTCAAACACTCTATAACCTTTAACCATTCATAGTCTTTTTCTTTGAACATTCTTATACCGCTTGCAGACCTTTCAACAAACGGAAGAAGACCTTCTTTATCATAATATCTGAGAGTTGACGGAGCTATTTTAAGTAATTTAGCCATTTCACCGATTGTATATAACATAATATTCTCCTTTTTGGAATAAATTTTTTATAAATTTGGTAAAAAGCGCTTGACTTAAAGTCAGCTTTAACTTTTATAATCAATTTAAACTTTAGTAAATTTAATTCAATTATATAATAATTTTGTAAAAAGTCAATAATGGGAGTGAAAAATATGAATGATTTTGTTTTTAGTTATCCTACAAAAGTATATTTTGGAGAGGGAACAGCAAAAAAGGCTTTGGCAGCTGAATTAAAAGATAAATATAAAAAGGTTATGTTTGCCTATGGCGGCGGCTCTATAAAGAAAAACGGTATTTATGACGAGATTATGAATTTGCTTTCCGACAGAGAGGTAGTTGAGTTTTCAGGCATAATGCCTAATCCCACATATAAAAAGGTACAAGAGGGCGCAAAGTTAGCTAAAGAAAAAAATGTTGATTTTATTTTAGCTGTCGGCGGCGGCTCAGTAATAGACTGTTGTAAAGTAATTGCGGCACAGTCTGTTACTGACGAAGATATATGGGAAATGGAATTTACAAATAGAAAACTACCTACAGAATGGATACCTATGGGGGCAGTTGTAACAGCTTCCGGAACAGGTTCTGAAATGAACGCCGGAGCGGTTATAACAAATGAAGAAAAGAAAATTAAAGCAGGTGTATTTGCTGCTTGTGCTAAGTTTGCTGTTTTAGACCCTTATTATACGTTATCTGTTCCTTTTAAGCAGGTTATTTCCGGCGCTTTTGATACTCTGAGCCACTGCATGGAAACATATTTTGGTACACCGAGAGAAATATTTATTTCTGATGAGATAAATGAGTCGGTTATGAGAAATGT
>CAYLJL010000177.1:0-4459 GCA_964384005.1 uncultured Lachnospiraceae bacterium
ATGCAAATTTTTTTTGTCAATTTTTTCGTCAAAATATATTATTAACTAAAAAGTATATATAATACAGAGGTCCGAAACCGCTATTATATTAAAGTCGCGGCGACGGTTTCTTCTTTGACAATTTTCTCTATTCTTGTCTTTAAAATTTTATTTGATATATCTTTTTCGCTTTTTACGTGAACGGTTATATAATTTGTTGTGTGTCCTTCATAAATATTATTCCCTATACATCTTTCAAAAAGTACGTCTTTTTCTTTGCCGATATGGGCCGCTAAAAATTTTTCGTTTAATTTATTGCTTAGAGATATCATTTTATTACTTCGTAGTTTTTTTTCGTCAGAGGATATTTGCTCCGGATATTCCGCCGCTTTGGTTCCTGTTTTGGGTGAATAGGGGAAAACGTGTATTTTAGCGAAAGAAATTTCCTCCGCGAAGTTCATACTTTCGTTAAAATCTTCTTGTGTTTCACCGGGAAAGCCTACGATTATATCAGTTGTAACTGCTACGTCAGGATAAAGCTTTTTAAGTTTATCGGCGGCGAGTTTATATTCGTCGGTTGTATATCTCCGGTTCATTTGTTTTAATGTTTTATCGCATCCGCTTTGAAGGGACAAATGAAAATGTTCGCAGATTTTCGGAAGACTTTTTAATGTTTCTATAAATGAATTTGTTACTATAAGAGGTTCTATGGAGCTTAAACGTATCCTTTCTATGCCGTCTATACTGTGTACTTGCTTTAATATTTTTTCAATATTGGTATTTTTCAGGTCTGTTCCGTAGGAAGCGATATGTATTCCCGTAAGCACTATTTCTTTGTATCCGTTTTCGGCAAGTTTTTTTACCTCAGAAAGGACGTCTTCCGGACGGCGACTTCTTACGGGGCCCCTCGCGTATGGAATTATACAGTAAGAGCAAAATCTGTTGCATCCGTCCTGTATTTTTAAGTAGGCTCGGGTATGACCTTTTAAATTATTTACGGAAAGATTTTCGAAGTCAGTTTCTTTCATTATACTGTTTACAGCGTTTATTGTTTTTGATTTGTCTGAATAGTTTTCTATTATTTCAACTATACTGCCTCGGTTTTTTGTTCCTGTGACAATATTTATTTCGTCTATTTTTTTTACTTCATCAGGAGCGACTTGCGCATAGCAGCCTGTTGCGACAACTATCGCTTCGGGATTTATTTTTTTCGCGCGGCGAATAATCTGTCTTGATTTTTTATCGCCGAAATTAGTGACTGTACAGGTATTTATAATATATATATCCGAAAACTCGTTAAAGTCGACTATTTCATAACCCTTTTTCTGAAAAAGCTCTGACATCGCTTCAGTATCATACATATTTACTTTACAGCCCAAAGTTGTAAATGCTACTTTTTTTGTACTCATATATAAATCCTTTCAATAAATACATTTTTTTCTGTATACCGCATATCAAATGACTGTCTTTAAAGTCGTTGAATTTGGAAAAGTATCAATCAATGTTTTCTTTGTTATTAAGACGTCTGAAATCAGAGGTATTGTAACCTTCTATACGCCTGAAATTCGCGCGGAATACGGTTACGTCCTCATATCCTACTTTTAAAGCGATTATTTCATCATCTACGTTAGATGCCAATATAAATTCTTTTGATTTTTCTATTCTTATTTTTGTTAAATAGTCGTTAAAATTAATTTCGGAATATTTTTTAAACAATTTTTTGAAGTACTCATAGGAACAATTAAATAAAGCCGCTATTTTCTTCGCATTTATATCTTCGTAATATTTATTGTTTATATAGTTTATAGCCGAATTAAAGATTTCTGTTTCTTTTTCACTTCTTATTTTTATAATATAAGAACAAAAGTTATTTAAACCGGTTTTTAAATAATTATAGGCGTCATCTATGGTTTTTATCTCAAAAACAACAGAGGTCGGAAAAAATTGATTTATTCCTGAAACATTTAAGTTCTGTTCTATCGCGTTTCTGTTTATTGATATTAATATATCAGTGACTATCTGAGATAAAAGCTTTGGTTTTATATCAGAACTCTTTTTTAACGAGTTAAAAATCTCATCTAAAAGTTTCAGACAATAGTCATATTCACCTATTACGGCAGTATATACAAGAAGTTCCTCTCTTTCTATAGGGTATCTGTATGTAATGTCGTTTCCAGGTTCTACGTATTCTCTTGGAATTATTGAGTTATATCCCGTAAAACATCTGTATCGCAAAGCCGCGACAGCTTCTCTGTATGATACGGAAATATCCTTTATATTTTCATATCTTCCTCCGACACCTATGGATACCCCCAGGTTTATTGATATCTGAACTTCTATTTTTACTTCGTTAAGCAACCGCATAATATTTTCAAGCTCTTCAATTCCGTAAATAATAATTATTATTTCATTAAAATTGTTTATAAAAGCTTTTCCGCAGTTATTATCATTCATAATTTTATTTATTCTGTTTAAAATCCGGAATATAAAAAGATGTTTTTCGGCTTCATCAAAGGTTAAAACAATTTTTTTAAAATGGTCAATTCTTAATACCGCGATTGAATAGGGAGGCTTTGTATCTATACTCAGATAGTCAAAGCCGTTTTCAATTTCATTTTCGTTTGAAATTGTTCCGTTTGCCAGATTCTTTAAAAACAATGTTTCAAAAAACATTATATTTTCTCTGTAGCTTTTTAATATCTCTTTTTCTTCTTTAAGCTTTCTTTGTTTATCCTCATACGTTTTTCGCGCAATGTTCAGATTTTTCTCAAGTTCTCCCGGTTTTACAGGTTTATACATATAACCCGCCAGACCGTATTCCATACATTTTTGCATATAATCCGCATCATTAAATGTTCCGTATAAAATAAACGTTATTTCCGGATTATAAAAATTCCAGTCTTTAAAAAGGCTTATTACATTTGTTCCGAAAATTCTGATATCGGCAATTATCAGATCCGCTTTTTTGTTTTTTATAATATTCTGAACTTCTTCAAGTGAAGAAACGGATTTTTCAAATTTAAAATCTGTAAAATTACTTTTTATAAAAGCCTTAAAATTTTTTAAATTATCACTGTCAAAATCTGCAACAACAACTTTTATCATTTTCTTCACCTCAATGAATTAATAGTTTTTATAAATATATTTGCGAGACACTGATTAATTACAGTGTGTTATTTTTCCCTGAAAATGACACTAAACGTAACTTTTAAGTCTGAAAAATTATTTTTATTTTCCTTTGCGCGGTGCTTCCTATAAAATATATTTTACAATATTATTGAAAATTTTTAAATACTTTTCTTTAAATTAATATATTTTTGTGGTATTATATATTTATAAAATGGTATGGGGTTTTTATGAAAGATTGTTTCCTTAAATCAACATTTTATTATATAAACTTTAAAGATTTTGTTAAAAATTAAAAAAGTGCTTTCAGTATGCTGGCAGAATTGAAAAAATTAAAAGAAACGCAATAGTTTCCCGCAAAGGGATTTTCTGATAATCTGAAAGTAATTTAATATTATTTTTTAAATCTGGAGGTAAAATTATGAATTCAAAAGAAAAAAAAATAAAAGACATTGCCTTTGAGCTTATTCCGCAAAAATTGAGAATTAACCTTTTAAATCTTATATCTGACGTATGTATAAACAAAAGAGATTTTTTTAATTTCAAATTTACCAATGAAATGAGCGAATATCTACGAATTATTGAGGAATTTACGGTAAATCTTAATGATATTTTTTCTTTATCTACTGATAAAAGAGAGGATTTTCTGAAAAAAATCAATGAGACAAAAAATAATGTTAAGAAAGCCGCGAGAAGTCTTTTTATTTATGATAGTTTTAAAACTATTTTATTTGAATTTTTTGCGGAAGAGGAAAGTTACAGAAAAATTAAAGAATTTAATGATTTTGAAAACAGTACATTCGATTATGACGCTATTGTGGATGACTGCTTTGAATTTATTTATGAAAACGACAACGAGGGAAAGATTGGCGAAGAATATATAGAATTGATAAAAAAAAGTAAAATTATTTCTTGTCTGCCTTTAAAAATGACGAAGGTTAAATATAACGATTATTTAAGAAATTCTTTTTTGAAAATGTTTGAGGGAACTACTAAAAATTCTGTTATCGGTCTGACAGAATTTTTAAAATATTCTTTCGCGCCATTTAACGCAAAAGAATACGGTGAAACTTTTTACTATATCAGTGAGAAGTTTTCCGCATTACTTGATATTGACCCCTTAGAACTTTCTGATGATGAGATTGAAGAAAATATTGAACTTATTTTTGATATTGAAAGTGAAATTGACGAGGCTAAGGAGTTTTTGTCTTCTTTTTATAATGATTTGAATTATATACAAAATCTTACACTTTTCTGCGTTGACAGTGAATATTTATTTGAAGATGATATATTATTTAAAGATTTGTATTTTTCCGCTAAAAATGTTATTGAGACTAAGGAAAATGAGGTTTTT
>CAYLJL010000178.1:0-4447 GCA_964384005.1 uncultured Lachnospiraceae bacterium
CAGTTACCCTGCATTTTCGCATACAAACCAATCCAACAATACTTTCAGACTCTACCAATGAAGGCAATCCAAATAATTTATCAAATCAAAGAATCCTGCTTGTGGAGGATAATGAAATCAATTTAGAGCTTGAAAGCGAAATACTACGGGAATTTGGATTTATTATAGAAACAGCGGAAAACGGAAAAATCGCTGTTGAAAAGGTAAAAAATTCCAAGCCGGGTTATTACGCTCTTATATTAACAGACATACAAATGCCGGTTATGGACGGACAACAAGCCGCAATGGAGATTCGCAAACTTGACAATCCTTTGCTCGCGCATATACCAATTATCGCATTATCGGCAAACGCTTTTGAAAGCGATAAACAAATATCAATAGCAAGCGGTATAAACGCACATTTAACAAAACCTATTGATGTTCCCTTATTAATAAATACAATTTCAAAAAGTATACAAGAAAATAAAACCCAAGAAAATACTTTTTAAGCATAATTTCATAAGTTTTACTGATATTTCCTGTTATTGTGTTAAAGTCTCTTATTCAATGCTTTCGCTAATAGCGAAAGCCAGCCTGTGGCTGTCAAATATATTTTAATACACTCTAACAGGCGCAGGCTTTCGACACATCACAGGAAATACAAACGACGTGACTGATATTTCTTTAATATAAAACTATTTTGTAAATGGAAATATCTGTAATATTAATATTTTGTAAATTAACTTTATAAACTAAGCATTTCTAACATAGATTTAAATCTGTTTCTTTCATCATCACTTAAAGACTCTAATACAGCGGTTATCATAGCTTCCTTTTCCGGCTCCGAAATCGCTTTATTTTTAGGCATATTTTCACTGAATTTAATAATCAGGTCAAGCGTTTCATTAAAATTTTTTCCCTTTATATCCTTTGATAAATTTTGCAGCGACAACATAAAATCTCTGTCCATATTTTTAAAAGCCTCTTTTTGAAATAATTTATCAAGTTCCATTTTTTAACTCCTTTAAATTTTTTCGATAATTTCATTTAACTCTATAACCTTTAAAAGCATATCTAATTTTAACCTTTTTTTACCGTCAAAAGATTTCTTTATATCCTCAAGCATATTTTTTTGCCAGACAAGTTTATTGCCGCTTTGAGCGGAAACGGCGTTTTTATGTCTTTTTGCCATATTTTCAAATTCAATATATTTTGCAATAATTTCAGCGTTTTTTCTGTATTCGGGTTTTATATAGTCCATAGTCATTTTAATAATTTTTTCTTCGGTGGAAATATCGCCTTGTTCCGACATAATCTTCATCATTTTAGCGATTTTAGCGGCTTCCTCAAAATTCAAAATTTACTCCTCCCTGTATTAAAATTTATAAAAATAATAATATTTCATATATACATCTTATTAAATAAAAATTAATAAAATACCATCAATTAAAAACGTTATGGAAATTTTTTTCCTATCTCAAACTATTGACTTATTATTAAATAAATATTATTATATAGACAACGATTAAATATCGTGGTTATTGTGCCGAACACAGTCACTGCAAACTACATTTTTTCACTATAAGTTTTATTACATATTTTCAGCAAATTTTAAGCTTCGTATATATATAGTAAACTACATTAATTAATTTGCTTTGCGTCGTTCGTATGTAGCTCTTTGCTGTAAATTACTCATGCGTCCCTGTGCATCTGTTTTATAGCAATTTATCGGATTTTCAGCACAAAACAGAAAAACAATTAATTGACACACTGGGTTTTATTAATTCTTACCCGTCCGTTATTTTATTGTTTTATTATAATTTGTTAAGTAAGCAGCTTTGGAGGTGATTTTTATGGAAAAAATTTCTCAAAAATTAAAATCCGAAAACTTAAAAGTCACGCCGCAGCGTATCGCAATCTACAAATTTTTATGTGAAACAGATACGCACCCTACAGCAGAAATAATATACTCTTCCTTAAAAGAACACTATCCAACAATGAGTATAGCAACCGTTTATAAGACTTTAACAACATTAAAAAAAGCACATCTTATACAGGAATTAAACTTAAATGACTCAAGTTTTCGTTATGATGCAAATACAGATTTTCATTCCCACTTGATATGTACCTGCTGTAAATCAGTTTACGATTATAGCTTACCTTATGCAACCGATATAAACAGCGATATTAAAAACAAAACAAATTTTTCCGTTGAATATACACAGCTTTATTTCTATGGCAAATGCGAAAACTGTAAAAATATTTAAAAGAGTGAGAAACACCGCAAAAAAAGTAATAAAAATAAAGGAGATAGCATACCTGTATCTCCTTTTATTTTATTTTGTTTTTTATAGCAAGTCATAAAATTTTTAGTGCGAAACAATAAAACAATTTCTTGCTATATCAGGTTTTATTAAAGTGTTCCTGTTTATTTCTTTATTGTTTCGCTATAAATAAATAAATAAAAAAAATAACTTTTAAATTTTACTTTTTAAAAGAAATTTAGTATAATAAATATAAAATACAGACTATTAAAAAACTCAGGGAAACTCTCCCCATAAGAAATAATTTTCATTTCGTCCCCTTTTGTTAACTTTCAAGTTATAGTAATTCGCAAAATTTTCAGAACGAAACAATAAATAATTGCTTACAGCAATTCCAGAATATAAAATATTTCTTGCGGCGTATTTCAGACAAACTAATGATTTTAAAATACATTTAAAGAGGTAGATTACATGGGACTTATTAAAGATAAAGTTTTTTTAAAATTATCAGCGGGACTTGCAATTCCTATAATTTTGCAGGATATTTTGAATTCCTCTGTAAATATGGCGGATACTTTTATGATAGGCAAACTCGGAGAAAATGAGGTTGCCGCAGTAGGTCTCGCTAACCAGTTATTTTTTATTTTTCAGCTTATTATTTTCGGAATAACAAGCGGTTCGGCAATATTTATAGGTCAATATTGGGGAAAAAGAGATATAAAAAATATTCATAAAGTAATGGGTATAAGTATGTTGCTTAGTCTTTTTTTCGCGTTCATATTCAGTACCGCGGCATTTCTTGTACCTGATAAAATAATGGGTTTATATTCAAAAGACCCTGACGTAATAGAACTCGGCTGCGATTATTTAAATATTGTAATAATAAGCTATTTCTTCAGTTCCTTAATTCTTTCATTAAACTCTGCGTTAAGGGCGACAGAATTAACTAAACTTCCTATGTGTACAACTTTCATTTCCCTTTTTACAAATATAATATTTAATTATTTATTTATATTCAAATTGGGTTTTGGGGTAAAAGGCGCCGCCATAGCTACGCTTTTTGCGCGTTTTATTGAGATTTCCTTCCAGATATTTTTTATATACAAATTAAAGACACCTGTCGCGGCTAAACCTTCAATGTACTTAAAAGCAGATAAAAAATTTCTTAAAAGCTTTTTTAAAGTAACCATTCCCGTAATATTAAACGAATTTATGTGGGCGCTTGGAACGTCAATTTACAATATGGCATATAAATACAGCGGTACAGCGGCACAAGCGGCTATACAAATTGCCTCCACAATTCAGAATTTATTTATAGTTATGGGAACAGGAATGGGCTTTGCTTGTAATATAATGCTCTCAAACGCTCTTGGAGCTGGAGATATAAAAAAAGCCGTTTCATATTCAAGAAAATGCATAAAAGTATCCGTAATATTAAGTTGTTTTATGTGTGTAGTTTTATTATTGTCAGCTAATCTTATACTTAAATTTTTCGATGTATCCGAAACAGTAAAAAATTATACTTATTACCTTTTTGTCGTTACAGCTGTCGGACTGATAGTAAAAACATATAACTATACTACTATTGTCGGAATTTTAAGAAGCGGCGGCGATACAAAGTTCTGTCTTATATTAGACGCGTCAACAGTATGGTTTATAGGCATACCTTTCGCTTTTTTAGGCTCAGCGGTACTCAAGCTTCCCATCTATATAACATTTGCCCTTGTTTATATGGAAGAAGTTGTAAAATTCTTCATATCGACAAAAAGAGTATTAACTGATAAATGGGCAAAAACTTTAATAAATTAAATTTTTATACAGAGAGGTTTTTATGAATAACAAATTAATTTTAACAACGAAAAGACTTATATTAAGACCCTTTAACACAGAAGATTATTCTGATTTCCATGAATATATTACCGATGATAAAGTCAATAAGTATCTTGGGATATTAAATCCAAATGATTCAAAAATTTTAGAATTACTTTTCAGAACAAATATGAAAAATCCTTTTTGCTGGGCAATGGAATTAAAAGATACAAAAAAAGTCATAGGAGATGTTCATTTTGACAACATAGTAGAAAATTATCTCGCACATATTGGAGCCGCTATAAATTCGCAATATCATAAACAAGGTTATGGAAAGGAAGCCATTGCTGAAATCATCAGATTCGGTATAATTAACCTTAATTTAGGAAAAATAC
>CAYLJL010000179.1:0-4416 GCA_964384005.1 uncultured Lachnospiraceae bacterium
AGACACATTTATGAAAATTATTTTTTATTTTAAATCATAATCAGCATTTTATTAATCATATATTCTTTTAAGAAATATTATCTTTTGAGGAGTATTTCTATGAATCTGATTAATGGCGAAAAAGGTTTTGTTTATAAAGTTAAATCCATAAATCTTGCTGAAAATGTAAAAAGGCGTTTTGAAATTCTTGGAATGATAAAAGATACGGAGATACTTATATTAAACAAAAAGAAAAATGGGTCAGTTATTATTAAATTAAGAGGGACTCGGTTCGCTATAGGAAAAAATTTTGCCAAAGAAATAAAAATCGGAGGTGCTGCTGATTGAATTATGATTTGAAAATTGCTTTAATTGGAAATCCTAATTGCGGAAAAACAACTCTTTTTAACGCGTATACGGGAGCTAATCTGAAAACAGCAAACTGGCCGGGAGTTACTGTTGAAAAAAAAGAAGGACACTTTGTTTTTGAACAAAAGGATATTTTCGTTACGGATTTACCCGGTACATATTCTTTATCGTCTTATACTCTTGAAGAACGTCTTTCAAGAAAATATATTATTGACGGAGAGGCTGACGTTATTATAGATGTTATAGACGCGTCCGCTCTTGAAAGAAATTTATATCTGGCGCTCCAGCTTATTGAACTTAAAAAGCCCCTTGTTATCGCTCTTAATATGATGGATATTGTAGAGGAAAGAGGTATGAAAATTGATATTTTAAAGCTTTCCGAGATGCTTGGTGTGAAAGTGGTTCCTGTCTGCGCGAGAAAAAGAAATAATCTTGAAAAGCTTATGGATGCCGCTTTTGAGGTTTTTGAAAGCCGTAAAGAAAATTATAAAGAGCGGTCCGTAAAAAATGAGTCGGACAGGTTCCCTTTTATTTACAGCGATGATATAGAATTCAAAATATCTGAAGTAGAAAAAAGATTTGCGCTTAAATATCCTTATACCGTAAATTACAGATGGTATGCTATTAAGTTTCTTGAACAGGATGAAGAAGTTAAAAAAGAATATATTATAACTCTTGACGATATTGTGGACAAAAATTATGAAGATGAAATTATAAAACAAAAATATGATTTCGCTGAAAACATTTCCGACAGAGTTATAATCAACAAAACGGAAAAAAATATCCTTACTGATAAAATAGATTTGCTGGTTACAAATGAGTTTCTTTCAATTCCCATTTTTTTCTGTATTATGGCTTTTATTTTCTTTTTAACTTTTTTTGCGGGTGATTATCTGAAGGGGTATATTGAGGAGGCTATTACGGTTTTTTCGGATTTTCTCCTTACTCTGCTTCAAAGAATAAATTGCGGCAGATTTGTATGTTCACTTGTTATTGACGGAGTTGTCGCGGGCGTTGGGGGAATTATAACTTTTTTGCCGAATATTTTTATTTTGTTTATTGGACTTGCTTTCCTTGAGGACAGTGGATATATGGCAAGAGCGGCTTATGCTATGGACGGAATTATGAGCAGGATAGGTCTTTCGGGCAGGGCTTTTATTCCTATGCTTCTGGGGTTTGGCTGTACGGTTCCTGCGGTTATGGCTTCAAGAACTCTGGAAAACTCAAGGGACAGGCTGAAAACAATTCTTATCACTCCTTTTATGTCATGCAGCGCCAGACTTCCTATATATTTAATAATTTCTGAGGTCTTCTTTGGAAAATATGCCGTTTTCGCATCAATTTCAATGTATATGGCGGGAATTTTAGCGGCTGTTATTGTCGCTTTGATTTTAAACAAATTTAAAGTTTTTAAAGAACACAGTGATTTGCTTATTGAACTTCCCGAATATAAAATACCTAATCTGAGAACAGTTTTTATTTATGCGTGGGAGAAAGTTAAGGACTATTTTACTAAGGCAGGTACGACTATTTTTATCGCTTCGGTTATATTATGGTTTTTGCTTAATTTTAATGCGGGTGGATTTTCGGGAAGTATGGAGAACAGTTTCGCGGCCACAATCAGCAGGCTTCTTATACCTGTTATGACACCGCTGGGACTTGGAAGCTGGCAGATTATTATAGCTCTTATTTCGGGAATCGCCGCAAAAGAAGTCGTTGTCTCAAGTATGAGCATACTTTTTAATATATCTAATATTTCTTCTTCCGCGGGAATGAGCAAGCTCTATATGGCTTTATCAGAGATGGGTTTTTCGGGTATTAACGCATATTCATTTATGCTGTTTTCTCTTTTATATATTCCATGCGCGGCGGCTATCGGCACGATAAAAAAAGAAACAGGCTCTTTTAAATGGGTTTTTACGGCTGTTTTTTTGCAGTTCGCAACAGCTTGGTGCGTTTCTTTTTTGTTTTATATTATTGCTGTGAATATACGGCAGACTTCTTTCTAAACTAAGAAGAACAGGATGCTGAAAATAACAGCCTCCTGTTCGATTTTGAAAATATAGGGGGATTTTTTGGGAAGCATTGATTAAATATACCGAAAGGAATCCACAAAAAACTTTATCCAAATCCGATAATGTTTAATTACAGCAATTTTGAGTGAATTTAACAAAAAATATTTTACGGGCCCAAATGATTTTTTGTCTTAATTATACGCCGTAATTGCTTTAATCAATACTTCCTTAAAAGTGTTGAATTTTAAATATACAATACAAAAAATAATTTTTGAAAAATGGATTTTTATTTAAATTATTTTTTATACGAATTGATTAACCGGCGTTTTATAAACAACCGCAGCTGCATTCAAAGCTTTTACATTCCGTTTCGCAAGCGTCTTTCGCTTCTTTTTTATCAGAACCTACTACAATATCAGTTAATTTACAATAATCTGATGTGTCATGATGCTTACAAGTTTCTACTCGGCATTTAATAGCCTGACTACCTATATTTGACATATTATCACCTCCGAAAAAGTAAATTATAAGAACTGAATTAAATTTTAATAAAAAATTATTTTTCTTGAAATTTTCCAAATTGCTAAGCAATTTTCTTTACGCTTTTCGGCGATTGACAAGCAACTCGCCTTACGATAAAATTTCAAGCGATGCCGCGCTCATAAAATATTTTTTATTCTTTATAAGAGTTCTTATAATGTTAGTTACAGAAAGGTCAACATAAAATATTTTATAACTGCAAAGCGTATAAAATACGGTTAAAAATTTATTTCGGCAAATTCTGAAAGAAACTTTTTGATTAAAAGTATCAGATAAAATTATCAAAACATTTATAGATGTTTCTTAAATAATATAAAAAATATTTTTTATTTCCTTAGTTTTAACCGATTAACGAAAGTTTTAACTTCCGAAAATATTTTTATTGCCTCCTGTAAATTTTATTATTTACTTAATTTAAAAAATTATTCTGCATTTTATTTTTTTTGAAAGGAGTTTTTTATGCTTTTTATTGACGGTCATTGTGATACAATTACCACCGTGATGAGAAAAGAGGAATGTTTTTACAAAAATAACTGTCATATTGATATTGAAAGACTTAAAAAGTTTGATTCTCCGATTCAGGTTTTTTCTGTATGGCTCGAAAGAGAAAAATTGTCAAATCCTTTCTTTTATTCTATGGAAGCTATTAATTTTTTTAAGAAGCAGGTTTTGCTGAACAGGGCGTATATTTCTCTTGGAGAAAATTACTATGATTTATGCAAAAATATGAAAAACAGGAAAATAAGCGGAATTTTAGGACTTGAAGGCTGTGAGGCTTTTGAGGGAAATATTGAGAATATTTATAAATTTTTTGATTCTGGCGTCAGAATTTTTACAATAACCTGGAATTATGAAAATGAGCTTGGTTTCGGGGCGGCAACGGAAAGCTCCGAAGGACTTAAACCTTTTGGTAAAAAAGCCGTAAAAATTTTAAATGATTTAGGCGGAATTATTGACGTTTCACATCTTAATGAAAAAGGATTCTACGATATTTGCGAAATATCCGAAAAGCCTTTTATCGCAAGTCATTCAAATTCTAAAGAAATATGCAATCATCTCAGAAATCTGACAGATATGCAGATTAAGGAAATTTCACAAAGAGAAGGCATAATAGGAATAAATTTATACCCATATTTTCTTGAAAATGACAAAACCGCGGATATGAATTCCGTAATCAGACACATTGAGCATATTATGAATGTTGGCGGCGAAAATATTTTAGGGTTTGGCTGTGATTTTGACGGAATTGATAAAATGCCTGACGGGATTAAAAGTATTTCGGATATGGATAAATTATTTTATGAAATAAAGCGTTGTTTTGGTGAAAAAATTGCCGAAAAAATTATAGGAAAAAATTTTTTGCGTTTTTTTAAGAAAAATCTGAAAAAATATAGTCAATCAACTTGAAAATGAGCAAAAGGAGGCGGGCTGAAAATTATTTTTGCAGGGCGACGGAATGAGAGCATAGTCAGCTGCCTGTGCTGACTGACTAAACATAAGCAAAAAGGATTTT
>CAYLJL010000180.1:0-4376 GCA_964384005.1 uncultured Lachnospiraceae bacterium
AAGCACTGACCCAAAGGCTTGACCTAAACTTTTATGCGAAACTCCGTTTCGCTGTGTCGAAAATTGATTTCCGTGAATTAAGCGTTTTTTAAACCCTCAGTTTCTTTTGAGGGTTTATTTTTTTGAAAAAAATGCCGATGTATTATAATAAATACTTATTTGGTACGCTGATTTTGAGAAACGCGGGAAATGCTTGCATTTCCCGCAAGCGTGTCGGGTTTATCGACACGCTGAGTAAACGAATTTATTTAATGCGTTTACTATATATAGTCAAAACGGATATTATCAGGCGCAAAATCAAGGAGGGATTTTTATGCTGATTTCAAACGTTAATGAAATTACGGAAAAACAAAATATAACTGCCGTTTCGGAAAAACGGGACGTTTTTACAGAGCTGACAGAGGATGCGGCGAAAAAAGCGGAGGAAGTCAAAGACACGGAAAATAAGGAAGATAAAAACAACGGATATTCCATGACTATTTCTGAGGAGGCAAAACAGCTTTTTCTTGAGCAGCTTGAAGAAACAAAGGAAAATAATCCTTATACGGACCTGATTAAACTGATTGAAATAGCTAACAGAATTTCAAAAGGTGATAAGGTTCCTCTGTCGGACGAAAAAAAACTTTTGGAGGAAGACCCCGATATGTATCTTTCAGCCAAAACAATCGCGGCTATGAACGAAAACAAAAAGCCTAAAAATTATAAGGCGTTATTTGACGACGAGGAAAACAGTGAAATGGATAAAGAACTTCGGGAACTTAAAAGAGAAAACAGTACCGCGGAAAGTTCTGACAGCGGTGAAATATCGGAAATTGATATGGAGAGCGGAAATGGAAAAGAATAATAATTCAGGGCTTTTTGAAAGAAGCGTTCCGGAAAAAGAAGGCGTTCCGTCTGAATGTATAGCTCTTTTTCTGACAAAACTTTACGAACAGAGTATTAATATACATTCGGTTTTATTTTTCAGAAATTTTAAGTTGATTTTTGACGGGTATTATGAACCTTTTGGCGAAAATACACTGCATCGTATGTTTTCCGTTACAAAAAGTTTTGTTTCTGCCGCTGTCGGTATTCTGGCGGGAAAGGGAAAAATTGACCTTGACTCACCCGTTATTAAATATTTTCCCGAGTACGACAGGGACTGCAAAGACAAATTAGTACGGGCGGCGACTGTAAGGCAACTCCTTAAAATGCAGTCGCCCCACGAAAAAACCGCTTTTAAACAAATTTCAGACGACGATTATGTTAAATCTTTTTTCAGGCTTGAAGCCTCAAAAGTACCCGGAACAGCTTTTTCTTATGATACCTCCGCAAGCCATACCCTCTGCGCTCTTGCTGAGAAGATTTCAGGAAAAAGCCTGCTTGATTTTTTACGTGATGAGTTTTTAAGGGATTTGGGTTTTTCTGACGAGGCTTACTGTATTAAAGACCCTCTGGGAAGAAGTATGGGCGGGTCCGGTCTTATGGCGAAACCTCTGGACGTCGCTGTCTTTGCCCATGTGTTTTTAAACGGCGGAAAACTTTGGGGAAAGTATGACGGCAAAAGGGTTATTCCTGAGGATTATGCCGAAGCCGCCGTTTCTAAACAATCAGATACATTTGTTAAAGGGGGGTTTTCAGAGGAAAAACAGGGATACGGCTATCAGTTTTGGAGAATATCCCACAATGGCTATATGTGTTATGGCATCGGGGGACAACTTGCCGTTATCCTGCCTGACTTTAATTTTGTTATGGTTACTACGGGGGATACGCTGGAAAGCAAAAACGATATTGAGAAAATTTTTCAGATGTTCTGGAAATTTATATATCCTCGTTTCTCAAATGAGCCTTTGCCGGAGAATGACAGATGGTTTTCTATTCTTGAAAAGGCTAAAAAGTCTCTTTTTATAGAACCAGTCCCTTTTAAAAATGACTTTTTCGGAAAGAATATCACGGGCAGGGTTTTTAATATTTCCGAAAACGAGTTCGGAATAAAAAATCTTACCATAGATATTATAGGACTTGAGGAAATTCTCGACGCTGAGGAAATTGATAGGTTTAAGAATAAATATGGCTGTGAATCTGAGTTTGGAAAAATTTATTTTGACAGCGATAAAGGGGAATTTGAGCTGATATTTGGCTTCGACAGGAACGTTTATCAGGATTTTCCTTACTATGAATATAAATGCTTAGCTTCCGGAACTTTTTTATCGGATAACGTTCTTATTGTCAAATGTCACATTATTGACGAGGAAATCGGTACGGTATGGTTTCAGGCTGATGTGAATGCTTCGGGAGAGGGTGTTTTACTTACCAAAAAAAATGTCGGAACCGGTTTTGAGGAATTCAACAGATGTTATATAATTACGTGCGATGTATTTTGAGAAATAAAAATACAAGAAAACTTAGCCGGAAATTAGACTCTATAGGAGGGGAACTAATGAATTATGATGATTTGACTTTCAAAGTGCCTATTGAATCGCCGACTTATAAAGAAGATTCAGATTTTGTTATAAATCAAATGCTTGCTATTCTTGAAAACAGGAAATCAGTAGGTGATAACAAAATTATAATAAATACCAATCTTAAAATGGGACTTCCTCTTGAGAATATTAATAAAATTGCTGGTCCGATGATAGAGGCGTGGGCCGGAGAAGTTTTTATGGGAATAAGAGATAATTTGGATAATGAATATTGTTTGATAAACGTTGAAATTCAAGAACGATTAGGAATGGCTGATATAGTGCTTCAATTTAAGAAAAATGACAAGGTTTTAACCGGTAATGTAGATGTAAAAGCAACAGCGAATGATATTCCTAATAGTGGCAAAGGGCCTAACATTACATCTTTTTCAAGAATTAGAACCGCATATGTTTGTTGACCCGGATTATATGTTTATTATCTTATCCATTAAACATAAGGTTTATTCTGAGCGCAATAAAGATACCGGTTTGATGGATGGGATAATGGAAATAATCGATTTTAACGCTTATGATTTGAAGTTTATTAGCGATGCCGATATTAACTATAATCCGGCATTAGGAACAGGTCAAATACAAATAAAAGATATTCATTATGTTACCGTTGAGTATCGTACTACTTGGGAAATGTGTCAGTTGCTTGACAGAAAATATTTGCGCAGCACCCGAAGAACTATTGACGATTTCTATAGGGAGGCGAGAAAAAATAAATGGATAAAAAATTAATTACAATTTGTGGAGATGCTATTGAGGAATTAAAAAAGATACCAGATGAGACAGTTCGATTAATTGTAACCGATCCCCCCTATAATCTCAGTAAGAATTATGGCAATAATCAGGATAAGCTTGAATTTGAGGAGTATCTTGATTTTTCAAGAAAATGGCTGATTGAAGCAAAGCGCGTGCTTACTGATGACGGTTCAATTTATATTTTTATGGGTATGAGGTATATTTCATATATATACACTATTTTAGAGCAAGAACTTGGTATGACATTTAACTCTTGGATTTGTTGGTATTATACTCAGGGGATTGGAAAAACCAAAGGTTTCTCACCTCGTCACGATGATATTTTAATGTTTACAAAAAACTCAAAAAAAATGGTGTTTAACCTTGACAACATTAGAATTCCTCAGAAATACTATCGTTCAATAAACAATATGCGTGGCGCAAATCCTGGAAATGTATGGGAATTTTCACATATGCACTATTGTAATAAAAATAGAAGGAAACACCCTACACAAAAGCCAGAAGGATTATTTGAGCGTATGATTTTGGTTTCCTCTGACGAAGGTGATACTGTATTAGATCCATTTGTTGGAAGTGGTACAATGCTAAGAGTATGTCAACAAACAAATAGAAATGGTATTGGTATTGATACTAATCCAGAGTATATTCAAATGACTGAAGAACGTTTAGCTGAACCATTTAATGGGTTTGACAGTATTGACGAGAGAATGAAAAGAGTTCCTAATGATTTAAATAACGATAACATCAGGATAGAATATATCAATAATCATATAAAGTGGTTTTTAAAGAATCATCCAAATGCTGTTGTTGAATTTTTAGAAGAGGTTAAAGAAAAGTATTTGAATAAAATGATTGCTTCAAATCAAACGGAAATTTTTCTACAATATGGAATTCAAGTAGAATAACTTTGAAATTGAGGATATGTGAATTTATATCAAAATGATAAAATAACAATAAAAGTTTTTAATACATATTTAAAAGAATATTAGTAAATAAAGCTGAAAAATGGCTGATTTATCAATTTTTCAGCTTAAAACTTTACTAAATTTTGTTAAAGTATTTTATTAGCAATATACTTATAATATACAAATTTTTGTTATTGAAAAGGGCTGATTAAGGTATTAAATTAATAGCCCTTTTCAATTCTTCAAGGTCTTTGTGTATATA
>CAYLJL010000181.1:0-4346 GCA_964384005.1 uncultured Lachnospiraceae bacterium
AGCTGTTTCACCTGAAAGCATAATAGCGTCGGTTCCGTCAAAAATAGCGTTTGCGACGTCGCTGGCCTCCGCTCTTGTAGGGCGTGGATTAGTTATCATAGATTCAAGCATCTGAGTAGCCGTAATAACAAGCTTACCATATTCTTTGCACTTTCTAATCATATTTTTCTGAATAACGGGAACCTCCTCGAGAGGTATTTCAACGCCCAAATCGCCTCTCGCGACCATAATACCGTCGGTAACGGCAAGAATTTCATCAAGATTTTCCACTCCCTCGCGGTTTTCGATTTTAGAAATAATACGAATGGAAGACCCTCCGTTTTCCTCAAGTAATTTTCTTATTTCCTTAACATCGTCTGCCGAGCGTATAAAAGAAGCGGCAATATAGTCAAAACCCATTTTTATACCGAATTTTATATCGTCTATATCTTTTTCGGATAAAGCGGGCAGTCTCAGGTGAGCGTCCGGAATATTAACGCCCTTTCTTGACCCTAAAACCCCCGAATTCTCAACCTCGCATATAACGTCGTTTTCCTTGATTTCTTTAACGGCAAGCTCAATAAGTCCGTCGTCAATAAGAACTGTCGAGCCAACCCTCAAATCCTTTGTAATATCCTTATAAGTGACAGAAACCCTTGTCTCGTCACCCTCGCACTCGTCTGTCGTAATAATAAACTCATTACCTTTTTTAAGTTCCACAGACTCTGTTTTAAGCGTCCCTGTTCTTATTTCAGGGCCTTTTGTATCCAGAATCAAAGGTATAGGGAGATTAAGTTCTTCCCGTATTTGTTTTAACTTATTAATAGTTTCGCTGTGGGATTCATGGCTTCCGTGAGAAAAATTAATCCTCGCGGCGTTCACGCCGGATTTAAAAAGCTCTCTGATTTTCTCCGGAGAATTACTGGCAGGGCCTATAGTTGCAACAATTTTTGTTTTACGCATAAAATTATACTCCTTTTTAAATAGCTAAAATTTTCAATATTTCGTAAGATGTATCATCGTATTCTCTCTTATATGCAAGAGCCTCGTCTAAATCCAAATCGTCATATTTTCCGTTCCGATATACTATAACTCGGTTTTTCTTTCCTTTTATAAGAGCTTTAACAGCGTTATATCCCATCATTGACGCGTGCATTCTGTCAAGTGCCGTAGGTACGCCGCCTCTTTGAAGGTGTCCTAAAATTGTCGCTCTTGTCTGAATTCCCGTAACAGATTCAATATGCTTGGCAAGTTCCTGACTTCCGCCGATACCTTCGGCAACAATAATAAGATTGTGAGTTTTCCCCTGACATCTGTTTTCAAGAATCTGTTTAACAACAGCGTCGTTGTCAATATGTGATTTTTCAGGAATAAGCACTTCCTCCGCGCCTCCGGTAATACCGCACCAAAGAGCGATAAAGCCCGCGTTTCTTCCCATAACCTCGACTATACTGCATCTTTCGTGTGAACATGAAGTATCTCTTATTCTGTTTATTGCCTCCATTCCCGTATTAACAGCAGTATCAAACCCTATTGTATACTCCGTACAGTCGAGGTCAAGGTCGATTGTACCGGGAATACCCATAACGTTCACATCAAATTTTTTAAGGGCCTGAGCTCCATGTAAAGAGCCGTCTCCGCCGATTACAATTAACGCGTCAAGACCTAACACCTTATAAATCCCGGCGGCTTTTTTCTGTCCATCTTCCGTAGTCATTGCGGGACATCTGGCTGTTAAAAGAGCAGTACCGCCCCTGTACATAATCTGGGAAACAGAAGTCGCGTCCATATCCATAAACTCGCCGTTTATAAGACCCTCATAACCTCTTTTTATACCGACAACTTTAATGTCGTTATGTATAGCGGTTCTTACTACGGCACGGATAGCGGCATTCATTCCCGGAGCGTCGCCGCCGCTTGTCAAAACGCCTATTTTCTTAACAGAACTCATAAAAACAATACCTCCATTCATAATTTTCACATCTATAGCAGAACAATAAAACAATATAATTGACAAACCATAAAAAACCTGTAAGTACAAATCTTTGTTTTCCGCAAAAAAGCGGCAGACTTTGCAAACGTGATATTATACTTGAATTTTACAATTAAAACACACCCTTCGTCAAGTTTTAAAAATAAAATAATATATTTTATTTTTAAGCTTTTTCAATAATAATATACATCAATTTTCCAAAAAAACCGTCACAAATAAATATGTGTTTTTTCACCATTTTATAAATTTCTCAGAATATATAAAAAAAATAAAAAAATAAATAATAATTTTGTAATAAAAAAACAAAAATATAGCGGACTGTAGAAAAAATTAAAATTAACGTGAGTTCGATGAAAAATAACAGCGAAACATCAGTTTAGCACAAAAGTTTTTCCCCGCTTTTTTCAATAAGCGCCGCAAAGAAATGCGGACGGCGGAAGGAGAGCATAGCCGAAAGCCCGCGCTGACTTACTAAACATAAGCAAAAAGGATTTTCAGCCGGCGGACTTGTTCATTTTTTAAGTTGATTGACTATAATATCAGCTTTTCAGCACAACGGATTTTTCTCCCAGAATATTTTTAAGTTCCTTTATAAAAGATTCGTCAGCGGAAACATAATTAGAAGCTGTAAGAGTAAGTTTTTGTTTTTTCTTTTCATTATATATAATAACAGGGGTTTTACCTTTTCTTTTTTTCAGAAATTCAATTATATTTTCCGGAGTAAGTTCGGAATCTTTTGATATTTTAAGCCATAAAGTCCTGTTTTTGTTATAAATGTCGTCATATTCCGTAACATTCTCGCAGATAACTTTTGTAACCTGGTCTTCCGAAACGCTGGCCCTTCCCGAAATCAAGACGACACTGTCCTCAAAAATCAGTTCTGAATATTTTGAATAGCAATCAGGAAATAAAATAACCTCAATAATTCCGTCCAAATCCTCAATATCCACGAAAGCCATAACTTTATTGTTTTTTGTGTATTTAATTGAAATTTCCGAAACAATACCGCCTATAACAACTTTCTGCCCGTCGTACAGCTGGTTATAATCCGAGGAGAAATCAACGCTTGTAAAAGTAACATATTTTTCAAGAACGTCTTTATACTCAAAAAGTGGGTGTCCTGAAACATAAATCCCCAAAACGGCCTTTTCCTCCGAAAGCAGAAGCTTTTGAGGATATTCCTCAATATTTGGAAATTCGTCCTTATAAATTTCCTCCTCCTTTTCCTCCGTCATCTCAAATAAAGAAACCTGACCTGTCATAGTTCTTTTTTTCACCTGGCCGAGACCATTGTAAATATTTTTATATATAGCCATATACTGGGCCCTTTTTCCGCCCAAAGAATCAAAAGCGCCTCCTCTGATAAGACTTTCGATAGTTCTTGTATTCAGTTCTCCCGAAAGTCTGTTTAAGAATTGGGTCATACTTATATAAACACCGTTTTTTTCTCTTTCAGCGACAATAGCCTTAACGTTTCCGACGCCTACGTTTTTAATCGCGGAAAGGCTGTATCTTATTTTTCCTCCGATAACGCTGAAACTGTGAAAGCTTTCATTAATATCAGGAGGTAAAAGCTGAATATTCATTTTTCTACAGGCTGCTATATATTCTGAGATTTTATCGGGAAAACTCATAACGCTTGTCATAAGCGCCGCCATAAACTCAACGGGATAATATGTTCTCAAATAAGCCGTCTGATATGCCACTATCGCGTAAGCGGCGGCGTGAGACTTGTTAAAGGCGTATTTAGCGAAATCTGTCATCTCATCAAATATTTTTTCGGCTGACTCTCTGTCAATGCCGTTTTTAACGCACCCCGGAACATCCTCTCCGAGTCCCTCAATAAAATTTTTTCGTTCCTGAGCCATAACGTCGGCCTTCTTTTTGCTCATAGCGCGGCGCACAAGGTCGCTCCGGCCAAGACTGTATCCGGCGAGTTCTCTTACAATCTGCATAACCTGTTCCTGATAAACTATACAGCCATAAGTAGGCTCAAGTATTTTTTCAAGTGAGGGATGAGTATAGGTAATAGAACCTTTATTGTTTTTGCCCTTTATATATTTAGGGATAAAATCCATGGGGCCAGGACGGTAGAGTGAAATTCCCGCGATAATGTCCTCAAGGCTTGACGGCTGAAGTTCTTTCATAAACTGACGCATACCCGGACTTTCAAGCTGGAAGACCCCGTCGGTTTTACCGCTTGATATAAGTTCAAAAACTTTTTGGTCGTCATAATCTATATTAGAGGCGTCTATTTTTATTCCGTGATTTCTTTCGACCTCAACAACGGCGTTGTGAATTACCGTAAGGGTTCTGAGTCCTAAAAAGTCCATTTTCAAAAGACCAAGTTCCTCAAGAGTAGTCATTGTATAGT
>CAYLJL010000182.1:0-4326 GCA_964384005.1 uncultured Lachnospiraceae bacterium
AAATATAAGAATTTTTCGCACCCGAAAATAAAATCTTAAACCGTAATTGTATTTTCAGGTTTAAAAATTCTTATATTTCAGCTCTCATAATGCTTTGTTTAGGAATAAAGCGAGGGGGGTTAGCGCACAAGGCTTTACGCCCTCAAGTCCGCGCTTTAAGGAAAACAAAAATGCGGTTTCCTTTTTCTGATTAAAGTCTTTGACGTTTTTGAAGCTTTAATCCTCGGAAAATTTGTATTTTTTTGTATTTTCAGGTTTTTCGACAGTCTGATGTTTTATATAATATATTAATTTGAGAAAATTTACAAAATTATTATTGTTTCACAATAGAAATTTTACGAATTGTTTCAGGTAAGAAAATCAGAGATTCTTAAAGTATGTTAAATTTTTAATTATAATGAAACGCGTATGGCAACATATGGAGTATGAAGCTTTGAGTCAATGCTGCCGGCGCAAATACGGTGATGTTTAATCACAGTATTATAAGTAAACGAATTTATTTATTTTTATAGGGAGGCTTTTTAGTTATGGAAAGAGTTTATAATTTTTCGGCAGGTCCGTCTATGCTGCCGTTACCTGTTTTGGAAAAAGTTCAGAAGGAATTAGTCTGCTATGGCGATTCCGGTATGTCGGTTATGGAAATGAGCCACCGCTCAAAAGTTTTTGAGGATATTATTCAAGACGCTGAAAAACTTTTAAGAGAACTTATGAATATTCCGGATAACTACAAGGTTATGTTTTTACAAGGCGGAGGCTCCACTCAATTCGCTATGATTCCTATGAACCTTTTTAAGAAAAATAAAAAGGCCGATTTCGTTAAAACCGGTCAGTGGGCAAAAAAGGCTATTGAAGAAGCTTCTAAATTCGGTACCGCTAATGTTATCGCTTCTTCAGAGGATAAAACTTATTCTTATATCCCTGTTCTTGATAAAAAAACTTTTTCACCTGACGCTGATTATTTCTACATAACTTACAACAATACTATCTACGGAACAAGATATACAGAGCTTCCCGATACGGGCGATGTTCCTTTAGTCGCCGATATCTCAAGCAACATTATGTCGGAGGTTATGGACGTAAGCAAGTTTGGTCTTTTATTCGCCGGCGCTCAGAAAAACGTGGGCCCTGCCGGTGTTACTATTGTTATTATGAGAGACGATTTAATCGGAGAGCCTATTGAGGCTACACCTACAATGCTTACTTACTCAACTCATTCAAAGGCCGCTTCTCTTTATAATACTCCTCCTTGTTTCGCTATTTATGTGGCTAAGCTCGTATTTGAGTGGATTAAGGAAATGGGCGGCGTTAAAGGCGTTCAAGCCATAAACGAGGAAAAGGCCGGCATACTCTACGATTATCTTGACGCCTCAAAAATGTTTAAAGGCACTGTTGTATACAAAGACCGCTCTCTGATGAACGTTCCTTTTGTTACGGAAAGCGACGAACTTAACGCTAAATTTATAAAAGAAGCTTCCGCAAACGGTTTTGTTAATCTCAAAGGTCACCGTACAGTTGGCGGGATGAGAGCAAGTATTTATAACGCTATGCCTGTTGAGGGTGTTTCTAAACTTGTTGAGTTTATGAAAAAATTTGAAACGGAAAATTGAAAAACGCGTTATTCGCTGAAATAATCAGAAAAATAATTGTCGGAAAATAAAATCAAAAAACGCAATTATAGTAAACTCATTAAATAAATGCGTTTACTATATAACCAACGCGCACGATTGCGACAGGGATGCCGCTTTCAGAGGCTCGCAGCCTGCGCCGCGGGAAACGGATAAATTTGTTTCCCTATATATTTTCAGGCTCGGTTTTTCTGATATTTCAGTCTTTATAATACGTATAAAAGGAGATAATGATATGTATAAGGTTTTGACTTTAAATAAAATTTCTAAGGTCGGTTTATCCGAACTTCCAACAGATATTTATTCTATTACGGACGAGGAAAAAAATCCTGACGCTATACTTTTGAGAAGCTTTAAAATGCACGATATGGAACTTCCCGAATCCCTTCTCGCTGTGGCAAGATGCGGTGCGGGAGTAAATAATATTCCTCTTGATAAATGCGCTGAAAAAGGAATAGTTGTTTTTAATACTCCCGGCGCTAACGCTAACGCTGTTAAAGAACTTGTTTTGACCGCTCTTTTGATTTCCTCACGCAAAATTGCCGAAAGCTATGACTGGGCTCAGTCACTTAAAGGCAGCGAGGGTATCGCCGCCGCTGTTGAAAAAGGTAAATCACAGTTTGCCGGTCCTGAAATTTCAGGAAAAACTTTAGGTATAATCGGACTTGGCGCTATCGGCGTACTTGTTGCCGACGCCGCTGTCGCTCTCGGAATGAAAGTTATCGGATACGACCCTTATCTCTCTTTAAACGGCGCTTTAAAACTTGACAAATCGGTTATATATACCTCAAATCTTGATGATATTTACAAAAACAGCGATTATATTACCGTTCATGTTCCTCTTACTCCTGATACAAAGGAAATGTTATGCAAAGAAAGCTTCGCTAAAATGAAGGACGGCGTCCGCATTGTTAATCTGGCAAGAGGAGAACTTGTTAATATAAACGATATTAAAGAAGCCATTAAAGACGGCAAAGTCGCTAAATTTGTTACGGATTTCCCCAATGAGGATACCGTCGGTGTAGACGGAATTATTACTTTACCTCATCTGGGCGCTTCCACACCCGAGGCGGAGGATAACTGTGCCGCTATGGCCGCGAGTGAGATGCGCGCTTATCTTGAGGACGGCAATATTATCAATTCTGTAAACTATCCGAATTGTATCTTAGCCAAAAACGCAAAAACAAGAGTCTGCGTTCTTTATAAAAACTCTCCTGATATGGTTTCAGATATTACAAAGGTTTTTGCCGACAAGGGTATTACTGTTAAGGCTATGGAAAGCAAAAGCAAGGGTGATTTCGCTTATTCAATCATTGATTTTGACAATGACGCCGCTGATACTTTAAGCGCTCTTGAAAATATAGAAGGCGTTATTAAAGTCAGAAGTATTTAAGGAGGACGACTATGTCAGTTATCAGACCTTTTAAAGCTATAAGACCTAAAGCCCAACTCGCGGAGAAAGTTGCCGCGCTGCCTTACGATGTTATGAGCAGCGACGAGGCGAGAGAAATGGTTATCGGCAATCCTTATTCTTTTTTACACATTGATAAGGCGGAAATTGATTTGGACAAAAATATTAACCTTTACGACGACAGGGTTTATGAAAAAGCCGCTGAAAATCTTAATAAAATGATAGCTGACGGAGTTTTTATAAAAGATACTTCTCCTATGCTGTACATTTATATGCTTACTATGAACGGAAAACGCCAAACAGGGCTTGTTTCATGTACTTCTATTGATGAGTATTTAAACGGAAAAATAAAAAAACACGAACTTACAAGAGAAGCTAAAGAAAAAGACCGTATTCGCCACGTTGATACCTGCAACGCCAATACAGGGCCGATTTTCCTTACTTACAAAAACAGAGAGGAAATTAATTACATTATTGAGGAGTTTAAAAAACAAAATTCTCCTGTTTACAATTTCTCTACAGAAGATGATATTATACACACTGTCTGGATAATCGACAGCAAAGAGGTTATTTTAAAGCTTGTTGAGGAATTTAAGGCGGTTCCTTCTCTTTATATCGCCGACGGACATCATAGAAACGCTTCCGCCGTTAAAGTGGCCCTTAAAAGACGTGAGGAATTTTCTGACGCCCCCGAAGATTCCGAGTTTAATTTTTATTTATCTGTTTTATTCCCCGACAATCAGCTGTTCATTATGGACTACAACAGAGTTGTTAAAGACCTTAACGGTCTTTCCGAAGAACAATTTTTTGAAAGGCTTGAGGAAAGTTTTACTGTATCTGAATGCGGTAAGGATAACTCTCCTTACAAGCCGGCGCGTCCTAAAACTTTTGGTATGTACATAGGCGGGCGGTGGTATTCTCTTGCCCCTAAAGATTATGTAAACAAACAGGGTGACGTCGTGGCTAATCTTGACGTTTCTGTTTTACAGAATTATCTTCTTTCCCCGATTCTTGGAATAGAAGACCCGAGAAGCGACGACAGAATTGATTTTGTCGGCGGTATCAGAGGACTTTCTGAACTTGAGAAAAGAGTTGATACGGGAGAAATGAAAGTCGCTTTTTCTATGTTTCCCACTTCCATGGAGGAACTTATGGAAATTGCCGACAACGGCAGGATTATGCCTCCTAAGGCTCCCGGGTTTGAGCCTCAACTCAGACGCGGGGGATGTATTCATGAACTGTAAGCGCGGCGGTGTTGTCGACACTCTTGCAGGAAATGCTTGCATTTCC
>CAYLJL010000183.1:0-4324 GCA_964384005.1 uncultured Lachnospiraceae bacterium
GATATTATTTTTTATGCAATCTGTCAAATTGAGTTAGTTTCCGAGGAGGTCTAATAAAAACTGTTATAATTAAATTGGGCAGTCGGTCTGCGAGGGAACGGTTTCCACTTCCGAAAGGAGGTGGCGCTATGAGTACATATCAAACTTTATCACTGTTGATAGATTTTGCGATGCTTATGGTGACAATCTACATCGGCACAAAAAAATAACCACCCTCGCCGCCCAAGCTTTGGTGGTTATTCTCATTAAACCATTTTAGTTGTGGAAGCCGCTCTCGTGGAGCTGACTGCCTTTTGTGCCATTATAATAACACTTTTTTTACAAAAAGTCAAGTAACAGTTTTAAGTTTTATAACGCTGTTACTTTTTTATTTGAAATCAACATTTTCACTGAAAAATAAAATGCTCTCACCAATTAACAGCATTTCCTCACAAATGCCGTTAATAATAAAAATTGCGTTGTTTCTTCTTTATTTAAAAATAAAGGAGAGATACATATGAGATTACCAAACGGCTACGGCGGAGTAGTAAATTTAGGCAAAAAACGCCGCCGCCCTTTTGCCGCCCGTATAACGGCGGGCTGGACTGACGATGGCAAAGCAATTTATAAATATATAGGATATTACGCGAAGAAAACAGAAGCGTTACAAGCTCTTGCGGAATATAACAACAATCCTTACGACGTAGACAGCCGCAATTTAACCTTTGAGGAAGTTTATAATATGTGGGCTGAAAGGGAATTAAAAAATGTTTCCAAAAGTAAGCTTGCTTGCTATAAAACAGCGTTCGCAAACTGCCCGTCCGTCCATAATGTAAAAATAAAAGAACTAAAAGCACCCCATATGCAAAAAGTTATTGATAAATGTAAAAAACGCTCTTTAAGCACACTTAACAATATAAAAATACTTTTCAATCAGGTGTGTAAATTTGCCCTCGAAAATGATTTCATCAGCAAAGACTATTCACAATTTGTCAGTATTTCAAACACACAAGATAAAAAAATAAAAAACGCCTTTTCAGAAGAAGAGATACAAACATTATGGAATAACATAAGAGACTTTTACGTTAAATTTACGCTTGTATTAATTTATACCGGTTTTAGAATAAATGAATTATTACAGATAAAAATTGAAAATGTAGACCTTGAAAATGGTTCTCTTCGCGGCGGATTGAAAACAAAAGCAGGAAAAAATAGGCTTGTTCCAATCCATCAAAGAATAAAGCCATTTATAGAAGAATTATATAATCCTAAAAATGTTTATCTATACGATAATAATGGCAATACATATAAATATAAGAATATAAAATTAGCTTTTGTTAAAACACTGTCAAAACTCGGAATGAACCACACTCCCCACGAGTGTCGTCATACCACAGCTTCATTACTGGACAAATACGGCGCAAACCCTGTAACAATAAAAAAAATCTTAGGACATTCTACACAAGATTTAACAAGCTCAGTTTATATACACAAAGACCTTGAAGAATTGAAAAGGGCTATTAATTTAATACCTTAATTAGCCCTTTTCAATAACAAAAATTTGTATATTATAAGTATATTGCTGATAAAATACTTTAATAAAATTCAGTAAAGTTTTAAGCTGAAAAATTGATAAATCAGCTATTTTTCAGCTTTATTTACTAATATTTTTTTGTTGGACCGGAGTAATTTCGCAGTTTCGAAAGAAGTCTATTCTTTTCTTGTTTCTTTGTAATTGATGTGTTAAACAATGATTGCGGATAAAATCAAATTACTGCGAACAAACTGCAATATGACACAGACAGAACTCGCCAAAAAGCTCGGGATAACACGTTCAAGTGTAAACGCTTGGGAAATGGGTATTTCTGTTCCGTCAACACAGTATATAGTTGAACTGGCAAATATATTTAATGTATCTTCGGACTATATTCTGGGTATAAGCGAAAAAGCAACAATAAATGTAGCCGGTTTATCAGAAAGAGAAGTGACTATACTTTCAGAACTTGTGGATTATTTCAAAAGTAAAAATAAAAATAAAATTTAAAAAATAAAGATTTGCTGAAATTGTACTTTTAAAGCAATCCAATTTATTAATAAAAAAATTTTGAGGAAAGCGTATCTTTCCGCAGACTGCAAAAAAAGTTAAAATTATAAAAAAATACGAATTTTTTGAAGAATAAAAATTCAAAAAGCGCCGCGGACTTTAATCCGCAGGATGGGCTTTGCCCGGGCCGCTCGCCCGGGCGTCCTGACTGAGGAAAAAATCTGAATTCAGGAAATGCCTGCGTTTCCCGCAAGCGTGTCGACAAAATCGGCACGCTGCAAAAGACATTCTGTTTTTTCCTCAATATTTCTCTATTTCTATTTTTTTCGCCGTACAGTCCTTTTTTAAGACTCCACGGCATATAAAGGAGAACTTTTCCGTATTGTCGCTTACGTAAAATTCCGCCCTTCCGTGGTTTTCCCCGAGCATATCGTGTTTTTTCAGATATTCCTTTGTTTTTCGGGCAGTAGCGGCGGCAGGGTCAATTATTTTCACGTTTTCCCCGACAACTTTTCCGATGCACCGTTTAAGGAGAGGATAGTGCGTACAGCCCAAAACTATTGAGTCAATCCCTTTTTCAAGAAGTTCTTTCAGGTAAATTTCCGCCGTTTCCCTTGATATGCCGTTGTCTGTCCAGCCCTCCTCCGCGAGAGGAACAAAAAGAGGACACGCCTTTGAATAAACTTTTATTTCTCTGTCAAGGCTCACAAGTTTTTTTTCATAAGCGCCGCTTTTTACAGTCGCTTCTGTACCGATTATGCCGACGATTTTATTTTTCGTTTCTTTAAGGCACGCCTCAGCCCCCGGAGTTACCACTTCCATTACAGGCAGGTCAAATTCTTTTATAAGCTCGTCATAAGAATTGGAGCTTACGGTATTGCAGGCAATTATAACCGCTTTTACGTTTTTTGATAATAAAAATCTTATAATCTGACTTGAGAATTTTGTAACCGTCTCCTTTGACTTAGAGCCGTAAGGGACTCTCGCGGTATCTCCGAAATATATTATATCCTCGTTCGGAAGCGCCTTTATAACCTGTTTCACAACGGTAAGCCCCCCGACTCCCGAATCAAAAATCCCGATGGGCCTGTTATCCATTTTCCCACCTTCTATCTGTTGTATCTCTCAAAGCTAAGCCCGATTAATTTTTCCATAAGCTCATCCAAAGGAACTCCGCAGGCCTCAAAAAGCGACGGATACATACTTATTGAGGTAAAACCGGGGAAAGTGTTTATTTCATTGAAAATCACGCGGTTTGTCTCATTCTCGACAAAAAAGTCAACCCTCGCCAGACCGCACCCGTCAAGGGCCTTAAAAATTTTCGCGGCGCTTTCTCTTATTTTTTCAGAAACATCGCCGTCAAGTTCGGCGGGAATAACCGTTTTTGACTCTTTGCTGTTATATTTAGCATCAAAGTCGTAAAACTCCGCCGCCGCCAGAACCTCTCCGACACAAGAAACCGTAACGTCATTATTTCCCAGAACTCCGCACTCAACCTCACGGCCTGTAATAGCTTCCTCTATAACTATTATTCTGTCGTGTTCACAGGCAAGATTTATTGATTTTGTAAGTTCCTCTCTGTTGCTTGCCTTTGTTACCCCCACAGAGGAGCCGGCGTTCGACGGTTTTACGAAACAAGGATAAGATACTTTTCTTTCGATTTCCCCGAAAATTTTATTTTTTTCCTCGTCTGATATATTTTCAAGGACGTGCCTGTATACGACGGTATATTTTGCCTGTTCTATTCCTATGCTTTCGGCTATTATTTTTGTATATGACTTATCCATTGAAATGCTTGAGGAGAGTACCCCGCAGCCTACATAAGGTATACCGGAAAGTTCTAAAAGTCCCTGAATGGTTCCGTCCTCGCCGTATTTTCCATGAAGAACGGGAATCACCGTATCCACGGGAATCACTTTAAATTTATTGCCTACTATTCTCAAAAGTCCATGATGCTCGGTATCCGGACTCAAAATCACTCTGGCGGAATATTTTTCCCACTTTCCCGTTGTTATATTCTCAACGGGGCCGTCATATAAAAACCAGTGACCTTCTTCTGAAATATATACAGGCATAACATAATACTTTTCCGTATCAATAGCGGAAATTATCGTCGTCGCCGATATTTTTGATATTTCGTGCTCCGACGACTGTCCGCCGAACAAAACCACAACAACTTTTTTATTCATCAGCATATACCTCTCTTTTTAATTTTGTGTTTTATGGAAAACTACAGCAATTCCAGAATTAGACTTCTTTCGAAACCGCGAAATTACTCCGGTCCGACAAAAAAATATTTTA
>CAYLJL010000184.1:0-4264 GCA_964384005.1 uncultured Lachnospiraceae bacterium
GAAAAAAGCGGGGTAAAAACTTTTGTGCGAAACTGTCGTTTCGCTGTTATTTTTCGTCGAACTCACGTTATTTTTAAGTTGGTTGACTATATTTTTTAATTTGTCGGCATTTCCTGTAAAAAAATATTTTAATAAAGGAGCGCTTTAAATGTATTTTGAGTCTCACGCTCATTATGATGATAAAAAATTTGATTGTGACAGATATGAACTTATTAAGGAAACTCACGAAAAAGGTGTGGATTATATCATAAACGCCGCTTCTGATATGAAGTCGTCTCTCGCGGGTATAAAACTTTCGTCGGAGTTTCCTTTTTTTTATTCCGCCGTCGGGGTGCACCCTCATGAGGTTTTAAATATGACGGAAAAGGATATACAAATTTTACGGGATTATTCCAAAAATGAAAAGGTTGTCGCTATTGGTGAGATAGGACTTGATTTTTATTATGATTTCTCACCGAGAGATTTACAGAGAAAATGGTTTATTCGTCAGCTTGAACTGGCGGGAGAGCTTGATATGCCCGTTATTATCCATTCCAGAGAGGCCGCCGGCGAGTGTTTTGACATTATCAAAAAAAGCGGTGTAAAAAAGGGCGTTATACACAGTTATTCGGGTTCGTGGCAAATGGCTCTTGACTATATCGCACTGGGTTTTTACATCGGCGTCGGCGGAATTGTTACTTTTAAAAACGCTAAAAAGTCTGTCGAAACCGTTTCAAAAATACCTCTTGGAAAAATATTGATTGAAACAGATTCACCATATCTGTCACCTGTCCCGGTCAGAGGAAACCGTAATAATTCACAAAATCTTTACTATATTTGCGAAAAAATTGCGCAGATTAAACAAGTTCCTCATGAGGTGGTAGCCCATACAACCGCTGAAAATTCTAAAAATTTATTTTCCTTAAAATAATTATTGCATAATTGTTACATTTGTGTTAATATAGACATTGTGAATGTTAAACAAGAATATAAATTTTAAGAATATATTCTTAAATCTTGCGTAATATATTATTAGGATGTTTTGTAAATATATTGCAAAAACTTTTAATCTCTTATTAGTTTCTGCTATAATCCTGATAGTACAGTTAATAAATTTGAAAAAATCAGAAAAAATAAAACGAAAGACCTGTTTATTTTTAAATTTATTGGCAAAAATATTACCGCATGAACGGCAAAAGCGAAAATTAGCTTATTTTTGCTCAGGGAAACGCTTGATTTAAAGTTATTAAAATTTATTTTTTTAATTTTGGGTCGATTGGTACTCCCCCCAGCCGTTAATTTTAAGGAGGCATTTTATAATGTTAAAGAATATTAAGCTGACCAAACACGTTAAAACTATTGCGATATTAGCATCTTTTTTAATCGTTTTTACAGGAATGGCCAAAGCCTTTGATGTTTCTGCGACCACTGTAAGAATTAATGACAACAATAATTCCTATAGTGTAAAAACAAATGCTGCAACGGTTGGAGAGCTTCTTGAGGAAGAAGAAGTTTCTTTAAACGAACTTGATACCATGAACGTAGATGACTCTGATACCCTTAAAAACAATATGCAGATTGTAATTAAAAGAGCTTTTTACGTAAATGTTATTATTGACGACAATGAACCTGTTAAGATAAAAACCAACTACGATACAGTAGGACAAATTATTTCTGATTTGAGAAAAGAAAACAACGCCGAGTATATACTCGAAAGCGGAAGCTCATCTTCCAGACCCGAGCCTAATATGCAGATTAAAATTAACTCGGTTAAGGAAGTTTCCGAAATAAAAACGGGCGAGATTCCTTTTGATACTGTCGTTGTCGAAAACGACGAGCTTGAGGTCGGAACAGAAGTTGTTTCCGTCGAGGGCGTCAACGGTCAGACACAAACGGAAGTCAGAACCGTTTACGTCGGCGGAAAAGTCGCATCAATTATGGAAAGCGAGCCTGTTGTTGTTAAAGAACCCGTTAATAAAATTATTGAAAAGGGTACTAAAGAACCTGAACCTGTTGTTCCTACAATTCAGACAAGCGCGGGCAATTTCGCAATCGCCAAAGAGTTCTCTATGAGAGCGACCGCTTATACCGCCACGGGAAACCGTACGGCGAGCGGTATGATGGCGGCTGTCGGCGTTGTCGCCGTCGACCCTAAAGTTATTCCCCTCGGCTCAAAACTCTATATAGAGGGTTACGGATACGCTATTGCGGGGGATACCGGCGGAGCTATCAAAAACAACAGAATCGACCTTTACTTTAATACGGAAAGAGAATGCGTTAATTATGGTGTTAAGAATAATGTTAAAGTTTATGTTCTTGGTGAACAGATGTAATTAAAGTGATTAAAAAATAAAGAGATATTTCAGCGTGTCAAAAAAGTCGATACGCTTGCGGGAAATGCAGGCATTTCCCGCCGTTTTGAAAAATACGCGTGCCGGACAAAGTCCGGCACGCGTATTTCATTTTGTATAAAAATTATGACTTTTACGGGAATGACGCCATCATTTCCTAAAGTCGGATTTTCTCCTCAGACGGGACGTTTTTTATGATTCTGACTTTTTCGGCAGTTCTTTAAAACTCGGCGTTTTTTACTGTCCTTGGGTAAGGAATTACATCTCTTATATTTGTCATTCCCGTTATATACATTAAGCATCTCTCAAACCCCAGACCAAAACCGGAGTGCTTTGTTCCGCCGTATTTCCTCAAATCAAGGTACCACCAATAATCTTTTTCATTAAGTCCAAGCTCCTCCATTCGGTTTCTTAAAATATCAAGACGTTCCTCACGCTGGCTTCCGCCGATTATCTCGCCTACTCCGGGGACAAGCAAATCCATAGCCGCAACCGTTTCCCTGTCGTCGTTTAATCTCATATAAAACGCTTTTATATCCTTTGGATAGTCTGTCACAAAAACGGGTTTTTTAAATATTTTTTCCGTTATATATCTTTCATGCTCCGTTTGCAGGTCAATTCCCCATTTTACAGGATACTCGAATTTTACGTCGGCTTCTTTTAAAAGGTTTATGGCTTCTGTGTAGGTAATATGCCCGAAGTCTGAACTTAATATATTTTCGAGTCTACCGGAAATTCCCTTATCAATGAATTTATTGAAAAATTCCATTTCCTCCGGGGCGTTTTCCACTACATATCTTATTATATACTTCAGCATATCCTCAGCCAGCTCCATATCGTCTTTAAGCTCCGCGAAGGCTATTTCCGGCTCTATCATCCAGAACTCCGCCGCGTGTCTCGCTGTGTTTGAGTTCTCCGCACGAAAGGTCGGCCCGAAAGTGTATACATTCTTAAAAGCAAGGGCATAGGTTTCCGCCGATAACTGTCCGCTTACCGTTAAATTAGCCCGCTTTCCGAAAAAATCTTTTGTATAGTCAATATCTCCGCGGTCGTCTTGGGGCGGCTCTGAAATGTTCACAGTGGTTACTTGAAACATTTCTCCTGCTCCCTCACAGTCGCTTGCCGGTATTATAGGGGTATGAACAATTACAAAATTCCTTTCGTTAAAAAATTTGTGAATCGCGAAGCTTAACAGACTTCTTACACGGAATACCGCCGAAAAAGTGTTTGTCCGCGGTCTTAAATGGGAAATTGTACGGAGATACTCGAAGGAATGCCTTTTTTTCTGAAGGGGATAGTCGGAGGGACAAGCTCCCTCGATTTTTATTTCCGACGCGCTTATCTCAAAAGGCTGTTTGTTTTCGGGAGTGAGAATTAACTCGCCTTTTACACGGAGACTTGTACCTACCCCAAGTTTTGAGATTTTTGAAAAGTTTTCTAATTTTTCATCAAACACTATTTGTATGTTTTTGAAAAAGGTTCCGTCGTTTAGTTCTATAAACCCGAAGTTTTTTGAGGAACGCAGGGTTTTTATCCAGCCGTATATACATACTTCTTTATTTTTGTAGCTTTCAGGGTTTTTATATATATTTTTCGTAATTTCCAAAAAATCACCGCCATAGTTTTTTTATTTAACAGGAAAGCTTTGATAAAATTTGATATGTCAGGGAATTATTTTATTGTTTTGTATTAAAAATTTCCCTTATTTATTATATCAAATTTTTGCCTAAAAACAAGGGGATTATAAAAAAATTAAAAATAATGTGAAAGATAATAAAGGAAATACTAACAAAAATATTTTTTGTCTTTTAATTATTGGCGCTTTATAAAATATGCACAAAAAATACTGATGAAAATGTATGAATTTGTACAAAAATTATTATTAAACGAAAATGCAGATGGTAAAAAAATATGATTAAAAAGCGGTTTTTTAT
>CAYLJL010000185.1:0-4258 GCA_964384005.1 uncultured Lachnospiraceae bacterium
CTTTCAAAAGGCATAATCGCCACAACGTGAAAATCCTCTATTTTAAGATTTGTACCAAAAATATTTTCCGGGTCAAATTCCGTTTTAAGTTCGCCTTTTCCTCCCGAGTCGGCAGATATTTTACCCATACTGACGCCCATGTTTCGCCCGCCCTTGCAGCTTATGAAAAATATGCTGTAATCGCCTTTTTTAAGTCCCTGAATATAGGTGGAAAAACGGCCTTTCCCAAATCTGACCTCAATTACACATCTTCCCATAGCTTCTTTAAAATCATAAGAATACTCTGAAATTTCCTGTTTTAAAGTAACAAACATTCTTGCATAATTTCTGGAATAAATCATAAAACCCCTCCATAAATGTTTTAAACCGTGAAAACGCGGATTAAACGAAGTTTGCGACAATTCCGGACTGAACAGAGGATAGAAAAGAATATTTTCAAGTTGATTGACTGTAACACCTTCGGCGTTTGAAGTACAAAACGCCTGCCGTTAAAACTCTGAGTAAAGGAAATATCCTTTTCTGCCTGTCTGTATCGGAACTGCTGTAATATAAAATCAGCGTTTCCCCTATAAATATAATAAAGAAGTAATCAACGTTTCCCTATATATAAATATATGTTATTCGTAAGAAAAATATTCCAAATTCATATTCTTGTATTGCCGCGGTTATTTTTCATAATTCACAACGAATGTATAATAATATTTTTTTCGCTTTTTAGTTGCAACTTTCGATTAAAATTGTTAAAATATATTTATGAGAAATTTATAGTCAATGAACCTAAAAAAAATCAAAAAGATTTTAGTCCTTCGGTTTTGTTTTTAAGTTCATTGACTATAATTGTCAAAAACTGTTCGTTGAATTCGTCTTTATGAGGACTTAAAAAAATCCTTGGTTTTTCAGCTGATAAATGGTTTCGCGAAAGGAGTAATTATGTTTAAGAAATTTTTTCAAATAATAATCATGTTAATTTTTACATTGCCATATACAACAACCTGTTTCGGAGCGCCGTGGATTGACATAAATATAACCTATGACGGAAAAACAGAGAGATATAACGCCGAAAACGTATATCTGTACATAAACGGAAACCGTGTTGAAAACCTTTCTATGCCGGCGATAATTTTCGACGGATTCACTCTTGTTCCGGCGAGAGAAGTTTTTGAGCCGTTAGGGGCTGAGGTTGACTGGAAAAAAGAAACAGAAGAAGTAAATATTTCTTATAAAAATAATTTGATAACAATAAAAATAAATTCTCAAACCGCCGCCGTAAATAACAAAACCGTCACGCTCTCAATGCCGGCGAAAATCATAAATAACAAAACTATGATTCCCGTGAGATTTATAGCGGAATCTCTCGGTCTTACGGTTGAGTGGGACGCGGAAAAAAGAATAGTGAATATACGTGAAAACGCCGATAACTCAAATATCGATATTGTAACAATCGACCCTCCGGATAATAATACTTCGTCAGAAATCCTATCAGAATCAGAGGCGGACGAAAAAACGGCGGCGCGAAGAGACCCTGTGAATTTAGACGCCCCTGTGTGTGACGGAGGTATATTCAAAATAACCGCCGACGGTGACTTGGGCGACTTTGCGGCAACAGAAATAAACGGCACAAAAATATCATATCTTTTGAGTACAACTAATCCTCCGGATAAAACAGAATATGAATTTGAGGATAATTACATAAAAAAAGCGTCTTTCGAGGAAACTGTAATAAACGGGAAAAAATTCACAAAAATAACGTTAAGTTTAAAAGTGAGCAATTCTCCTGTTACATATATATCCAATAGCTCAAAAACCTTTGTGGTAGATTTTGTAAACGACACTCCGAAGTTCGAAAACTTATATGTAACAGATTTGGACGAGGAACCTCTTGCGTCTGATTATGAGTTGGAATCCGGCACAGATGAGAACTCCGAACCGATTTCCGATATGCCTGCCGATGAAAATATATTTTTCAAAGATGATTATTTATATATAAAGAAAAACTCAAAATTCAATATAAATAACATCACACAAACAGACAATTATCAGTACAAGGAATATATAATAAATACAAACTGTGATTTATCTGATATTTTTAAAAGCGGAAACTATCAGATAAACAACAGCCTTATAGAATCCGTTGAAATAAAAAACTCTGTTTCTACGGAAATAAAAATAAAAGAAAAGAAAATTTTAGCATATAATATAGTTGAAAATACTGATTATATATGTATAAAGCCAATATCCCCAAGGGAAAAATACTCAAAAATCGTTATAATCGACGCGGGACATGGAGGAACTGACCCCGGAGCCATATCTTCGAAAAATAATATAACCGAAAAAGATATAACTCTTTCCATAACAAAAAAGGTTGTAAATTTGCTGGAAAAAAGCGATAAAATAAAAGTATACGCCGTCCGTCTTGACGATACGTATTATACAAGACCTGAAAGGGCTGATTTTGCCAATGAGCTGGGAGATATGTTTATCTCAATCCATGCGAATTCTTTCTCGGGCGAAAACGCGAACGGCACCGAAGTCTGGTATTACCCTCATAAAAACGACAATGAAATCGGTTTAAGCTGTAAAGAGCTTGCCGCGAATCTTCAAAAAAACCTTGTAAACAATTTAAAAAGTGCCGACAGAGGTATAAAAAGCACTGACTATGACGTACTTGCGTTTACGGATATTCCCGCTTCACTGTGTGAGATAGGTTTTATAACAAATCCGGAAGAAGCTGAAAAATTAAAGAATGACGAATATAAAAACCTGGCGGCGGATGCGATATATAAATCAATAAATGAGTTGTTTGAAAAATATACGCCTCAGAGATAGTAAAAAGGAGGAAATCATATTATGCTGGCACGAATAGTAATTGCTTCATATGATAAATTTTTAAAAAACGCGCTGGCGCGCGACGTCTCGGGACCTGACAGAAATATAAAACTTGCGTTCAATATTGTTGAGGCGGCCCATCACTTCAGCGCTGCGGAACCTAACATATTAATTTATGATATAGACAACGGTGTAAGTCCCTCGAAATATATAAGTATACTTTTAAATAAATATTCGCTCTTAATAATCCTTGTAGGCTCAAATCCCAAAAGAGCCTATGATTATTTCGCTTTTGGAGTAAAAGATTATATAATAAAACCGAATAATCTTGATTCCTCTGACGGAAAAGAATTTTTAGTAGCGATAAAAGAACGGACTAAAACTTTCATTTCCGAATCAATGAGACATATACGCCCAAAGACAACGGCGAATACCTTAACAAGGTTTAATCCCCATCCGGGCGGAAGACCGACGCACTTATTTTATAATCATCATAATAACAATATAAGCGAGGAATATAAAAACGATATTGTAATAGCGATAGCTTCGTCAACAGGCGGAACAGAAGCCCTTGAGAAGATATTGACGGTTCTGCCCGCGGACCTTCCGCCAATTTTAATAGTACAGCATATAACCAGTTCCTTTACAAAGCAATTCGCGAGAAGACTTGACAACTATTCAGAACTTACAATAAAAGAAGCTGAAGATTTTGAGCCTGTATACCCTGGAACCGTGTATATAGCGCCCGGCGATTTTCATATGACTGTCGCAAGACAGTCGGGAGAGTTGATTATTCAGTGTAATACAGGCAAAAAAGTAAACGGTGTACGTCCTTCCGCCGACATTCTTTTCAATTCTGTAGCGGAAGTTATGGGAAACAAGGCTATCGGGGTAATTTTAACGGGAATGGGCGCCGATGGAGCTAAAGGTTTAAATATAATGAAAAGCGCCGGCTCGATAAACATAGGTCAGGACGAAGCGTCCTGCGTAGTATACGGAATGCCGAAAGTCGCCTATGAACTTGGCTGTATAAACGAACAGCTGCCTCTTTCAAAAATTCCGAAAAAATTAATTGAACTGTCAAAAAAGTAAAAAACTTAAAATCAAAAAAGACCTCAGAAACTATGAATATTTTTATTTCATAAAAATATCCGTAACCGGCGGCGAAAAACTTTGCTTATGTATTCAGTGTGAACTGCGCTCCCGCTGAATACATAAGCTCTAAAATGCGGGGGACTTACTTAGTCGGTTAAAATCCGGAAAATAAAAATCATCTCACGAACCGATTACAATCAATCAACTTAAAAACAATCAGTTCAGTGAGGTGATTTTTTATTAAAATTTATTAAAACTTTGTTGAAATTTTAAGAAACACCGCACAAAGGAAAATAAAACTGATTTTTCAGACTTAAAAGTTACGTTTAGTGTCATT
>CAYLJL010000186.1:0-4258 GCA_964384005.1 uncultured Lachnospiraceae bacterium
CAAGCGTGTCGACTTTTTCGACACGCTGAAAAAGCGCCGGGTTGCGGCGCTTTTTATCAGCATATCAAAAGTTTTACGCTTGTGATAATCCGGCTGCGTTTTTTTGTGACTTTCAGCCGCTATTCATTTTGTAATTGCATAGGTTCAATGACAAGTCTATTGGATGAACATTTGAGTCCAATAGGTTGTACTTCCTGATTTTACATAACCCAAGCCCATATCTGTAAAGTTTTTGTTCAATATATTAGCTCTATGACCCTCTGAATTCATCCACGCGTTTACAACCGCAGCGGCTGTTTGCTGCCCTTTTGCTATGTTTTCTCCGGCATATTTATAGCTTATGCCGAATTGTTTCATCATATTAAAAGGCGTGCCATATGTAGGAGATGTGTGGTCAAAGTAATTTTTATTTTTCATATCTTCTGATTTTAATTGAGCAACGTTTGATAAAGCTGTGTTTAATTTTAACGCAGGAAGATTTTGTTTTGCTCTCTCAGCGTTTACTAAGTTGAGAACTTCTTGCGCCATCTTTGCCTGCTCACTGTTAGCGGTGGCAGCTGTTTGTGTGGCTGCCTGAGTAGTCGCTTGTGTGGTAGGTTTAGTGGCTGCCTGAGTAGTCGCTTGTGTGGTAGGTTTAGTGGTTGCCTGAGTAGTCGCTTGTGTGGTAGGTTTAGTTACTTGCGTTGTTATCTCTGTGGTAGCTTCGGTTGTCGCTTCTGTGGTAGCTTCAGTTACAGGTTTGGCAGCGGTTTCGGTTGTTTTGGTATTTGCCGGACAGGTTGTTTGGATGGTTGTGGTACATAATTTAGCGTTGTTTATGCAGTTGAAATATTTGGTCAGATTAGTACAGTAGTTATTTTGATTTTGAGGTGTTATATTTAAGTTTATTGATGTTATATTTTTTAAATTTGAGGATGTTGTCTTGAGCGTGCATGCCTGAACCCCTGTTGAAGTCATAGCAAGAATGGAACAAAATACGGTTAAAAATTTTTTCATAATAAACAGTCCTTTCAAAATTTTATTTTTATGATTTTATTCTGACAGGAACAATGATACAAAATAAAGAATATGATTAAATATTTCTAAAATGTTTCTGTCTGTATATTTATATTACAATATCTTTAAAAAAATATAAAGTATAAGTTACTTCCATATAATCAATAATTAGTCAAAATATCATTTTTTTGAGAAGTATTTTTTGATTTTTTGCTGAATAATCGGTTTTTTTGAGTAGTTAGTAATTTTTACATATGGCTTATACGCTATTTACAATGAACGGCAAATTATTTTGTTGTTCATTATAATTATTTTATAGGAGAGAAAAAGGGAGTTAAATTTTTAAATCGGGTAATATATTTGAAGTTCGCTCTCTCAAGCATTTCATAGGCAATCTCAAAATGGTCGCCGACATAATCGGGAGTATGGGCGTCGGAACCGATGGTTATTATTTCTCCTCCTAATTCTTTATAGCGTTTTAATATTTCATATTGAGGATATGTTTGGTTTAGTTTATATCTATAGCCTGAGGTGTTTATTTCTATTCCTCTGTTCTTGCTTATAAGCGTTTTTAGAATCTCATCTATTATATCGCTGTAATCGCAGTATTTAAGCGATTTGTCCTCATATGTTCCATAACGGCTTATAAAGTCGATATGACCGTATACACAAAATTTATCTATTGCGTTAATATTTTTAAGCATCTCGGTAAAATACAGCTCATAAGCTGTTTTTTTATTAAGTCCCTCAAAAAAATTATCAAAGTACAGGTCTTTTCTGAGAACCCCGTGAGAGGAACCTATTATAAAATCAAAGTTATAGGAGTTTATAAAATTATTTATTGTGTCCGCTATTAGATTTTCAAGTCCTATCTCAACTCCTAATATCATACTTATTTTTGATTTATACTTTTCTTTTAATATATAAAATTTATTTATTAAATCATCATAATGAGGTGACTCGTATTTTTCGTGATAATCAACATGGTCGGTTATGGCTATTTCATCTATGTTTTTTGAAATCGCGGAAAGTATCATATCTTCCATATCAGCTTCACTGTCTGAGGAATAATCTGTATGAATATGGTAGTCAATTTTAAACATACTATTTTCTCCTTATATTTTTTATTTTATTTTAAAAACGCGCCGTACTGCCTTATGGCAATCTGCAAAATTCTTAGCGTAAAGCAACAAAAAAATCCCTTGATAAATCAGGTTTTATTAAGGCTAACCTGTTCATTTTCAAGTTGATTGACTATATTATATCATAAAAATTGAAGGTTACACTAATAATATTTAAGAAAATGTCACATAAAAAGCAATATAAATAATTTTACAAAAAAATACGATTCAATAGTCTTCTTTCGAAACTTCATGCCAATAGAAGTATCGTCAAAAAAAATTATTTCATTAAATATTTCTTAACGCTTTCGGCGTTTAAAAAGCAAAACGCCTTTCGCTAAAACATTGAATAAAATATTTTTTTGTCGGACCGGAGTAATTTCGCAGTTTCGAAAGAAGTCTAATATTTTTTTCTTTTTTTATTAAATTGCCGCAATAACGTGGTTCCGAAAGAAGTCTGTTTTTGAAATGCGCAGTATTTCCTCAAAAAACTATTTTTTTTACATATTATTACCATAATACTTGCTTTTAATGTTTGGAATATGTTAGAATAAGATTAAAGGAACATATTTTATAATTTTCTGATAAGGATGTACAGCCGCAACGGCAGGGAGGATTAAAAATGAATTATTTCGGCATAGTTGTTGCATTTGCGGGAGGTCTTGGATTATTTCTTTACGGAATGAATATCATGGCGGTCGGTTTGCAGAAAGCCGCGGGAAGTAAAATGAAACGACTTTTAGGAATGCTTACTAAAAACAAATTCTTAGGAGTTCTCATAGGGGCTTTTGTTACGGCGATTATTCAAAGCAGTTCCGCAACTACCGTTATGGTTGTCGGCTTTGTGAACGCCAGTCTTATGACTTTAAGTCAGGCCGTCGGAATTATTATGGGCGCTAATATCGGTACTACGGCTACAAGCTGGATTGTTTCCAGCGCGGAATGGGCAGAATATGTAAAACCGGAAACTTTAGCTCCTATTGCCGCCGCTGTCGGCGCTGTGATGCTCATTTTCTCAAAGAAAAATACTGTGAAACAAACAGGTGAGATTCTGGTTGGATTCGGTATACTTTTTATTGGTATAGAAATGATGACAAGCGGACTTGAACCTTTAAGTGGTTCTCAGTTGTTCAGAGACGCTTTCAGAGAACTTGGTGAAAATCCTGTTTTGGGAATTTTAGTCGGCGCGGTTGTTACGGCGATTATTCAAAGCAGCTCCGCTTCTGTCGGTATTTTGCAATCTCTCGCTTTTTCGGGAATAGTTACATGGAATTCCGCTATTTATATTATAATGGGACAAAATATAGGAACCTGCGTTACGGCAATGCTCTCAAGCATAGGAGCGTCGAAAAACGCAAAGGGCGCCGCTTATATACATCTGCTGTTTAATGTTATAGGAAGTTTGTTCTTTAGTATTATCGCGTATGTCTTTTTTGAGTTTATAAGACCTGATATAGGAAACCATTCTATTAATCTTCTTGAAATAAGTATCGCTCATACAAGCTTTAACATCGCGAATACTATGATAATGTATCCTTTCAGCGGCATTCTTGTTAAAATCGCTGAAAAAATCGCTCTTAGAGGAAAAATTGCTGAGGATGAATCAGAGCCTATTCATCTTGACGACCGTATTATGGAAACCCCTGTTTTTGCTATTCAGAATTGTTTAAAGGAAATCGTTAGAATGGGATATATGGCTTATGACAATTTTAAGCTTTCGATCGATTTTCTTATGACTAAAGATGAAGAAAAAATTGAAAAGATTTTAAAACGTGAAAAAAATATAGATAAGCTTCAAAAGGTTATTACTCAATATATGGTTAAGCTTTGCAGCACAAATATAAATGAAGTCGAAAGAAAGACTATTACATCTCTTTTTCATACGGTAAACGATATTGAAAGAATCGGCGACCACAGCGAAAATATCGCGGAAGTCGGCCAGTTTATGATTAGCGAAAAAGTGCAGTTCTCGGAAGCGGGAAAAAACGAAATGGCTGAAATATGCAGCGCGTCAATCAAATGTGTTGAAAATTCTATTTTAGCTCTTGAAAACGGCGATATTGAAAAAGCCAAAGAGGTTATTAAGGGCGAGGCCAATGTTGATTATATGGAAAAGGAGTTCAGGGCAAGACATATTGAAA
>CAYLJL010000187.1:0-4238 GCA_964384005.1 uncultured Lachnospiraceae bacterium
ATAGACGATGGAAATAAGCTGAATATTAAATGTGAAAATATAAGCGACGAGTATCTATATGCTTTTTATATTTACAAGGATAATAAATGTATAGAAAAAATTATGTACAAAAAAGAGAATTATTTCACATACTGGCTTACCGAACTTGGAGTATACAAAGTTAAAGTATTTATTAAAGACGGCTCCGGGAAAAAAGCGGTTAAAGAATCGGGAAGCGTTCTTTTCGACTATAATTTTTTACAGCCTTTGAACGACAGTACAAATAAAAATAAAAAAGGCTTTTTTTATAATGTAAAATATATCTCAAAAGAATTGGTCGGGAATTTTGTCAGAATGTACAGACTTGCTTTCTTTGATTATAAAATTCAGTACAAAGACTCATATCTTGGTATGATTTGGAGTATTTTAAATCCCCTTTTACAAATCGGTACATACTGGCTTGTGTTCGGTATGGGATTAAGACGCGGAAACCCTGTCGGGGGACATGAGTATCTCCCATGGATGCTTACGGGCATTGTTCCATGGTTTTTTATAAACAAAGCTGTTTTAAGCGGTTCAAGTTCTGTTCACTCAAAAGCGGGAACTGTTACGAAGATGAAATACCCTGTATCTACTGTTCCTTTCGGCACGGTATTTGTATCTCTTTTTGAACACATCCCTATGATGCTTATTGTCTTTATTATAATCGCCGGGTTTGGCTATCTGCCTGATATCAGGTGGCTTAATTTAATTTATTATATGGTATATGCCGTATGTTTTACCTGCGCATTGAGTATGATAACTTCTGTTCTTACAATGGTCGCCAGGGATTTTAACAAATTGTTACAGTCTTTGATGAGAATGCTTTTTTATCTTACTCCTATTTTATGGACTATGGGCAATATGCCCGCAATATATCAGGAAATTATGCGATTAAACCCGTTTTTCTATATTGTTGACGGATATAGAACGTCTGTTCTGGACGGTATGATGTTTTTTTATTTTCCAAGACAGATTTTGTTTTTCTGGTCTTTGGTTTTTATAATGTATATAATTGGATGTAATCTCCAGATGAGATTCAAAAACAAGTTTATTGATTTAATATAAAGAAACATTTTGGAAATGATTTTTAGCCGCCGTACCTGCTCATTTTTTAAGTTAATTGACTATAATACGGAAGGCGTTTGTTTATGTCCGTTAAGGCGGTGTTTTATAAATACAGGGGACTGATTATTGATTATGGAAAACAAATACGCTCTCGTGGCAAAAAATTTATCTAAATATTACAAAGTTTATAAGGGGAACAGAGAGAAAATTTCTGACCTTTTTTCTTTCAGGGAAAGAGGAGAAAAGTTTTACGCTCTTAAAAATCTTAATTTTAAAGTAGAAAAGGGCGACGTCGTTGGGCTTGTGGGTTTGAACGGAAGCGGAAAATCAACTCTTTCTAACATTATCGGGGGAATATCCGAACCGTCTGAGGGGGAATTGTTTACAGACGGCGAGCAGTCTCTGATTTCAATTTCCTCCGGTCTTAATAATCAGCTTACGGGACTTGAGAACATTGAGCTTAAAGGTCTTATGATGGGGCTTGATATCAAAGAGATAAACAGGCTGAAACCTTCTATAATTGATTTCGCCGATATCGGTATGTTTATAAATCAGCCGGTAAAGACTTATTCAAGCGGTATGAAGTCAAGGCTGGGTTTTTCCATAGCCGTAAACATAAATACCGATATCCTTATTATTGACGAGGCTCTCTCTGTGGGTGACCCGACTTTTTCAAGCAAATGCCTTGATAAAATAAACGAGTTCAGGGAAAAAGGCAAAACTATATTTTTTGTAAGTCACTCCGTTCCTCAGGTGAAATCTTTCTGCACAAAGGCGATATGGCTTGAATACGGAGTTATGAAAGCATACGGAACCGTTGACGAGGTTATGCCTATGTACGAAAGATTTTTAAGTATGTTTAACAAAATGACGGAGTCCGAACGAAAGGAATACAGAGAAAAAACCGTTGAAAATCACAATCATTTACTGCTTAAATAATATATATAAATGCTTAGGAAACCACTGACTTAACAAAAGCAAAGGAAACACCGTACAAAGGAAAATAAAAATAATTTTTTAATTTGTCGGTATTTCCTGAAAATTATTTTGAATTAATCAGGGGTTCCTCGGGAAAGGATTTTTTATTATGGATAACGAAAAAATACTTGACAGAATAAACGAGGTTTATTACGGTGAAATCTGGTCGGAAGAAAACAGCGTAAAGTCGAGACACCGAATTCACTGGATATGTCAGAAGGCAAAAGGGGAACATATTCTTGATGTTGGCTGCTCTCAGGGTATTGTCCCTATAATTCTTGGCCGAGAGGGGAAAAAAGTAATCGGAATAGACCTTCAGAAAGAAAGTATAGATTACGCTAACAATGAACTTTTAAAAGAAAATGACTCTGTAAAAAAATGTGTTGAGTTTATACATAATGATTTTATAAACAACGATTTTACAGAACACAGCTTTGACTCAATTATTATGAGCGAGGTCTTAGAGCATCTTACCGACCCTGTAAGATTTGTTAAAAGAGCCTCTGAACTGTTGAAAAAGGACGGTCTTCTGGTTGTTACGGTTCCTTTTGGAATAAATGATTTTTTTGACCACAAAAAAACTTATTTTGGTAAAGCTCTGTTTGATGAGGTAAGTGAATATTTTGATGTGATTGATTGTCAGATAATTGTAAGCGTAGAAACAATTAAATGGATTGGTATGGTCGGAAAGGTAAAATCCGCGGAAGATATTCCGAGAAAAGAATTGATTGATTATTCCGATATGTTTGAGAGTGTGGAGAAAGGTGTTCTTACTCTGGAAAGATGCTATCTGAATAAACTTAAAAGTTTAAACTCAAGCGTTCAGAAATTAAAGAATGTCAGCGGGGAAAACGCGGATTTAAAATCCGAAAGAGCAAAGCTCAGAGAAGAAAACCAAGAGTTAAAAAAAGAAACAGAAAGGCTAAAAAAAGAAACAGAGAGGCTTAAAGAAGAAAACGAGAAAATAGCAATAGAATATAAAACAGATATTGAGAAGGATATACAGCTTTTAAAAGAAGCGGAGAACCTTCAAAAACAATATGACGCCCTTAAAAATTCAAAGCTTGGAAGAATACAGGTTAAAATATGGAAAAGAAGAAATAAAAATAAATAGAAAATGACAAATACAAAAAGGTTGGTTTAAAATGAAATATCAATTAAGAATAGAATATCTTAAACGAAAGCTTGCGAATGTTTCAAGAAAAATTTATCATGAGCTTCCAAAAACTAATGTAGCAGAAAATTTAAAAAGGGTTGTTTCAAAGGGAAAAGCTGTATCTCAGAGAGAGATTGACGACCAGTTTAAAACCTATGACAAGCTGTATTTTGAAAATCTAAAAAGCTTTCTTGATACTATGCCGAAGGGCAACGGAAACAGGTATTATGAAAAATTTCCTGTTAAAATTGGTATTGTGGCGGACGAGTTTCTTATAAATTCCTATAAGGACGCCGCCGATTTTATATATTTAAGTCCCGATAATTATGAGGAGCATATTAACGAAATTGATTTTCTGCTTGTGGTATCCGCATGGTCAGGGTATAATGATGAGTGGCGCTATATGGCAAATCCCGAAAGCCGGAAAGGAAAGTTAATTATTGAAATAATTAAAAAAGTTAAAAAGCTTGGCAAAAAAACTGTTTTTTACTCAAAAGAAGACCCTCCCCATTATTATGACTTTCTTCATATAGCAAAAGTATGCGATTATATTTTTACAACGGAAATTGACGTAGTTCCCCTATATAAGGAGGACTGTAAAAACGATAACGTTAATATTTTGCAGTTTGGCATAAATCCTGCCTACCATAATCCTGTGGGAATGCGCTGTTTTAAGAAAAAAAACGGTGTTGTTTTTTCCGGTTCGTGGCTGAGAAAGTATGTAAACAGAAACAAGTTTCTTGATATGCTTTTTTCGGAAATTATAAAATGCGGTATGTCTCTTAAACTTATTGACAGAAATTATAATTTTCCTTATGATAGTGTGAAATTTCCTGAAAAATATATAGATTATCTCGCCCCCGCCGTTTCTCACGATTATCTCCAAAAGGTGCATAAACTCTATGATTTTTCGATTAATATAAATTCTGTCTGCACAAGTATGACGATGTTCGCAAATCGGGTATATGAACTTCAGGCAGCCGGAAATCTGCTTTTATCCAATTACAGCCCCGGGGTT
>CAYLJL010000188.1:0-4220 GCA_964384005.1 uncultured Lachnospiraceae bacterium
GGTAACATATAAACGGCTATTAAATATTGTCACCGCTTCCGCTGAAATAATTTTTATTTTTTTATTGCGCGGTATTTCCTTAAAATGAATTAATATTATATTTTCGGATATTATAATTATAAGAACCAAAACAAGGAATAATAAAAAATATTTTTCTTGAAATTTTTCAAATTGCAAAGCAATTTTCTTTACGCTGTCGGCGGTTGCAAAGCAATGCGCCTTACGCTAAAATTTTAGCGTAAGGCGCCCGAAAAAAATTTTTTATTTTCTATAAGAGTTCTTGTAATGTAAATTATAAGAATAAAAAGAATCAAAATAATAAAAAAGCTGATTACGGCAAACCAACAAAAGAATAAACAAGGCAAACTTTAATGAAAACTGATATATCAGGGAATTCTTTTATTGTTTCGCAGTGAGAATTCTTCGAATTGCTGTAAAAATAATTTTTATTTTTAAGTGGGGTATTTTATGATTAAAAAATTTTTTCCTGAAAAGTATGTTGATTCTGTTTATGCTATTGACCTTCAGAAGCTTAAAAATGACAAAATAGAAGCTGTTATTTTTGACATTGACAATACTTTAGTGCCTTATTTTATACCTAACGCCAACGAAAAAATCAAAAGGCTTTTTTCTAAAATCAAGGAAAACGGTTTTAAAGTCGGTGTTCTCTCCAATAACAGAGAACGCAGAGTGTCTTTATTCTGCCGCGACCTGAATATCGAATATGTACACAAGGCCGGAAAGCCCGGAATTAAGGGATTAGGGCGGCTTATTAAAAAGCTTGGGGTGAAAAATCACAAAAATACGGTTATTATTGGCGACCAGGTGTTTACTGATGTTCTCTGTGGAAACAGAATGGGTATTCACACCATTCTGGTTAAACCTGTTTCCAAAAAAGACGAGTTTGGAACATGGCTTAAAAGAGGTGTTGAATCAATTATAATTAATTTATATCTAAAAAAATTAAAGTGCAAATAAAAGAGGTTTTGTATGAAGGTTAATACTGATATAAACGGAAAAACCAATGTCTATGGTATTATCGGCGACCCTGTTGACCATTCTTTTTCCCCGATAATACACAATACGGTTTCAAAAGCCATAGGTGAAAATTTTGTCTATGTTCCCTTTCATGTGAGAGAGGGGAATGTTGAAAAGGCCATAGAGGGGGCTTATTCTTTAGGGGTTAAGGGTCTTAATGTTACCGTCCCTCACAAAAAGGCGGTTATTCCTTATCTTTGCGGGATTGAAAAGCGCGCTGAGGCTATAGGCGCGGTGAATACCCTTGAATATACCGATAAGGGATATATTGGTTATAATACCGATATTCTGGGAATTTTATACTCTTTCCAGAACAGAGGTATTTACATAAAAAATAAAAAGGTTCTTATTATCGGCGCGGGAGGAAGCGCCTGCGCCGCTCTGGTACTTGCCGTTTCCGAAGGGGCGGAGTCGGTGACTATCGCTAACCGTACACTTTCAAACGCCGAAAATCTTAAAAATCATGTTCTGAAATTTTATGACGGAAATATTTTACTTTGCGGAATCGACCGGATAAACGATATTGAAAGAGCGGACATTGTAATTCAGACAACTACTCTGGGTTTCGGAAAGAACGAGGGGATTTCCCCTGTCGCTGACAAATGTTTTTTTAAGGACAAAAAGGTTTCCGCTGTTTTTGATACGATTTATATACCTCCGAAAACTAAATTTATTCAGGAGGCCGAAGAATTTGGCGTTACTGCTATCAACGGTTTTGATATGCTTATTTATCAGGCTGTTGCCGCTTCTGAGATATGGCTTGACAAAAAATATGACGTTCGGTTTGTTTCATCTCTTAAAGAGAAACTTAAAGAAAGTTTTTTAACTTAAAGAAAAACAATAGAACAGCGTAATTGACAAACCATAAAAAACTTTAACAGTTATTTTATTGTTTTGCCTTGAAAATCCTACGGATTGCTATAAAACGGGTTATTCGTTTATTTTCACGGAGGACTAAGGTTTTTTTACGTCGGGAATCCGGCGGGTATAGATGTGTTTTTTATTTATGTACAAAGTAAATGGGAAAAAACAAGCGGTTTTTCCTTTTATTAAAATATTTATGGAGAGGTGCTGATATCAGAATGGAATCAACGGAAACAATGGATCTTAAAAATTCTATGGAGGAGTTCGTCGAAAGATATATTGACGGCGTTATGAAGGAACTTGATATGTGTACATGTCAGAAGTGCAAATTTGACGTTATGGCAATCGCTCTTAATAATCTTCCGCCGCTTTACACGGTAACAAGAAGCGGAGCTTTGTTCAATAAAGTCAAATCTATGGAAAGTCAGTCGGAGGCCAGAATTATTTCTGAAATTACCAAGGCTGCTAAAATCGTTATGAAGGACGCCAAACATTATGAAAAAGAAGAAAAATAATATTATCCTTATAGGATTTATGGGCTGCGGAAAATCCAGTATCGGCAAAAGGTTGGCCCAGAACTTTGAGTACAGTTTTGTGGACACCGATTTGGAAATCCAGAATTTATGCGGTATGTCTGTGAATGATATTTTTGACAAGTATGGGGAAGATTATTTCAGAAAGCTTGAAAGAAATTATTGCAAACTCTGCGCTGTTAACGATGGCTATATAATCGCTACCGGCGGCGGAGTTGTTAAAGATGAAACCAATGTCTTGAATCTTAAAATAAACGGTTCTGTTGTGTACCTTAAATGCGGCGCCGAGAAAATTTATAAAAATATCAAAAATGACGCAACCAGACCACTTTTAAACGAAACAGAGGACAAGTTCAGCCTTATTTCATCTTTGATGTCCGAAAGAGAGCCTTTATATGACAAATATGCTGATTTTATTATAGATATAACGGATATGAGGCTTGAGGAAAGCGCCTGGCAGGTGGGCAGAGAGCTTAGGAGGCTTGGGTTTTTATGAAAAAAATAAGACTTATAAACGGCCCGAATATTAATTTTACGGGAATAAGGGAAAAGGGAATTTACGGAAAGCTGAGTTATGAACAGATTGTTGATTTTATAACCCATAAAGCCCATGAAATGGATTTTGAAATTGATTGTTTTCAGTCTAACCATGAGGGCGAAATTATTGATTATATACAAAAGTGTTTTCTTGAAAAGGCGGACGGGATTATTATTAATCCCGGCGCTTTTACCCATTATAGCTATGCCATAAGAGACGCTGTTTCTTCCGTCGATATTCCGGTTATTGAGGTTCATATGTCAAATATTCACAGCCGTGAGGAGTTCAGGCATTTGTCGGTTACCGCCCCTGTCTGCGAGGGGCAGATATGCGGGTTCGGATATTTCGGTTATGTTATGGCCCTTTTCGCCCTTGAGAATATTTTTACAGCAATTCCGGAATTGCTGTAAATTGATTTTTATTACGCTATATTTTACAATATATGCACTTTTTTCTAAAAAAGTCTTGAATTTATACTTTATTTTCTGTTATAATAAAATAACAGGCACAGTTTTTTTAAGGAGGATTTTTTTATATGATTTCAGCCAGTGAATTCAGAAACGGCGTTACTATTGAATATGAGGGCGACGTTTATACTATTCTTGAGTTTCAGCACGTTAAACCGGGCAAGGGCGCCGCTTTTGTACGTACTAAAATTAAAAATATCAAGACGGGAAGCGTTGTTGAAAAAACTTTCAGACCTACTGAAAAAATGTCAAAGGCTTTCGTTGACCGCAAGGATATGCAGTATTTATATTCGGACGGCGAACTTTTTCATTTTATGGACAACGAGACTTTTGAACAGATTTCTATAAACTCAAGCGATGTCGGAGACGCCCTTAAATTTGTTAAAGAAAACGAAATGGTTAAAATTCTCTCATACAATGGTGAGATTTTCGGCATTGAGCCACCTTTGTTTGTTGAACTCGAAATTACTGATACAGAGCCCGGTTTTAAAGGCAATACCGCTACAGGCGCTACTAAACCTGCTGTGGTTGAGACGGGCGCGAGCGTTAATGTTCCTTTGTTCGTGAACCAAGGGGATATTATTAAAATTGACACGCGTACAGGAGAATATTTAAGCAGAGCTTAATTAAGCGCACGGAAATCAATTTTTGAAATTTTTAGTTTTTTTGGAACCTTTTTCTATCGCAAAAAGGTTCCAAACCTCCAAAAATACTCTTGAAGCGTAAAAAACCTTGGGCTCTGCCCAAACCCGCAAGCCTTTAAAAAGGCTTGACCTAAAC
>CAYLJL010000189.1:0-4204 GCA_964384005.1 uncultured Lachnospiraceae bacterium
TTTTGTGCGAAACTGTCGTTTCGCTGTTATTTTTCATCGAACTCACGTTAATTATAGAAATTTACGGAAAAATTTTAATGAAAGCAACAAAAAATATCCCAAGAATTTTTTACTCTTGGGATATTTTAGACTGTCAAAAAATTCAAAATCATAAAAAATGTGACTTTTTTAAAAACTGAAACCCGAAAAGTGTTGCGGGCTTTGCCTGGCTAAGGAGAAAATCTGATTTTGGGGAATGATGCTGTCATTCCCGTAAAAGTCATAATTTCATACGAATTTTTTGAAAAATTATTTTTATCCTGAAATTTGTCTGTATTTACCTATAGCAAAACAATAAAATAACGCTTAATTTTTATCAATCCTTAAAATTTGTGTTCAGTATAAACTGTCCAAAGCTGTTTTAAGCACAATCGCCGCATCTTTAGCGTCAATAATATCGTTTTTATCTATGTCATATAAAGAAATATCTCTGTCGTCTCCTTTTAAAACATATTCTAAAATTATTACGGCGTCATTTACTTCAATTTTTCCATTTTCGTCAGCGTCGCCTAAAACGGCGGGTTTTTCATCTCCTACATAAACCGTTATAGTAACGGGTTCCGCGTTATCTATATATGCCGTAACAGAGGCGGTTCCCTTTTTAATTCCCTTTACTTTTACTGAAGCGACGCCTGTATCGGCGTTTACAGCGGAAGTTTTTGACAAAAGGGATATGACGGATTCATCGGAGGATACAAAAGAAACTTTAGAGGTCGCGTTTTTCGGCGAAACAGTAACAGAGATTTCCTCCTCGCCGCCGATGTTCTCAATATTTATGCTTTCTTTTGCCGCTGTTATTGTCTGGGCATAAATTGTGTCGTCTTCTTCCGGTTCTTTAAATGTAATATCTGAAAGGGTAAAAGTTATTTCTATTTTTTTGGGATTAGTAACTGTTTTGAAGTTACATATATTTCCTGAGGTGGAAATTTCGCTTATCGCCGAACCGTCATAACCGTTTACAGGGTCTCCCGTATCGAATATACCGGAAGAGTTTACCGCTTCTTTAGGTTCTGTTCTTGTTATAGTCATTTCTGTTCCGTCAACAGTTATTTTATCATATTTTATTTTACAGCTTGTTAAAGGTGAAGCAGTATCGTCGCCGTTTGTAACGTCTGAATCTTTTATATATATGGCGGTGAGGTTTTTAAGGGCCGTAACGCCTGCCGCCTGTCCTTTTGAGGACAAGTCCTTTTCTATGTCAAAGGAAAGTGTATACTGGCCGTTTTCCGTTACTCTTATACTTTCGCCGACTTCATTTGAGTAGTATTTGTGAGCGCTGTCATTATATAACACATTTGCCGCTAAATTTATATAATCCTTTGTGACTGTATCGGATACGGATACGGATACGGCTTTTGTAATTCCGCTGGAGGCGGTTACTGAAATGACGGCAAATCCTTTTGAAACTCCTAAGATTTTACCTGTGGGGGAAACGGTTGCGATATTGTTATCCGAGGATTTATAGGTTACAAAATCAGCGTCGTTTTGTTTTGTGAATTCAGGGGTTAAATATTCGTATTGTCCAACCGCTAAAGTCAGTTTGTTTTCCGGCAGGGTTATAGTTTCTATACCTGAGTTTTCATTGGCGGCGACGTTTACGGTTATTGTCCTGTCGGCGGAGCCGCTTTGTGAAAATACTCTGACGGCTGTGGTTCCTATTCCTCTTGCTCTTATTTTCCCTCTGTATACTGTGGCCACGCTTTCATCGTCGCTTGCCCATAAGAGCACGTCATTTGACGAGGAAGGGGAGGATACAGCGTTTACAGTTATGTTTTCTCCCAAAGTCATTTCTATGTTATCGCTGTCGACGGTTATATCGGTTATCGGTGTAACTGTCGGGTTTTTTACGATATTTTTCGCTTCCCCTGTAAGTTCAATACCTCTCATAAGTCCGTCTGTTACCTCTTTTTCTATAGGGCCGCAGTTTTCTCTGTCTATTATTGAAAAGCTGTAATCCGCAGGAGTTTCGCTTCTGTCAAACCAGCCCTGATCCCAATAGCAGGGAACAAGCATACCGGCGTTTTTACAAGAACGGTTGAAAATTTCAATATAATAAGCTCTCTCAACAGGATTGTTTTTATTTATACAGCCGAATTCCCCGATAATGACAGGAACGCCTTTTGAAGACCAAGTTGTTCCGAGAGCGTTTATTTTGCTTATCATATCGGCACAATCCGCAAAGTTACAAACATCAGAGGTCATATTTTCGGTCATATAAAATCCGGTGGGGCCGGCGTATATATGAGCCGCTACAAAGAGCCTGTCGGCTATAGTATCCTCGGGAAGCTTAAAGCCGTAGTTCTTATTTGTCACGGCGCTCGGCAAAGCGTAATGCCCCGGTACAGAAAGCCATCTTTTCGAGTTGTTGGAACCTGTTGAACGTACAACATTTACAAAAATCTGATTCATATTCATTATTATGGGGTTATCAAACAAAACGTTATCAGCAGCGTTTGAACCGCTTGTAACCTCGTTCATTGACTCAAAAATCAAATGCTCGTCATAATCCTTGAATCTTTCGGCTATATTTCTCCATACATATTCAAACTCCTCATACACTGAGTCAATGTCGTCAGCCGCGACCCTGAGCCAGCCGTCTTGTTCCGCCCCGTCATGGTGAATGTTTATAATAGCGTACATATCAAGGGATACGCAGTAATCTACTATATCCTGTACGCGGCTTATCCATTTCTCATTTATTTTATAACCGTTTTCCTCATCAATCATTGTACCCCATGTTACGGGAATACGCACAGTGTTTATTCCCAAGTCGTGAACGGATTTTATCATGGCTTTTGTCGTGATATAAGGCTGCCATGTAGTCTCGCCCGGAGTGAAGCCCGTGTGTCCGTCCATTGTGTTTCCGAGGTTCCAGCCGGCGCCCATTTCGGAAACTATTTCCTCAGGAGTAAGAGTCCGAAACGGAACAGGATTTCCCGGATTTTCGGAGGAAACAAAAACAAGTTTAGCTTTTACTTCCTCAAGAGCTGAACGGGCTGTTGTGTAATCGCCTGCTGACAAAGATGGGTTGTTATATTTTTCTTTCGCCGTTTTAAGAGCGGTCTGAAAAGCGTTCCATGAAGTCTGGGTATATTTTGAGGACACCATTTTATCGCAGTAGTCAATAGTCATTTTAAGCTTTTCATATTCTCCCGCTTCCGTAGTGTCAAGAGTCGTTGACTCACATACGGGAGCTTTAAATCCTTTCGGATATACCGCGTTGTTTGAGAAGACAAGCCCCAGAACCTCACAGCTTGTATCTTTTGTGCCTATTCTTATGTCTATTGTTATTTTTTTCTGCTCCTCCGCGGAGAGGGCAGCGCCGCTGTCACTATTTGAAGCGGTATTTAAGTTTACGTCGGGAAAAACATAATTTCCTGTTCCCGCTTTTCCGATAATTCCGTTCTGGATATAGTTTCCGCCGGTTTTTACCGTGCATCCGGAACCGTAAATATATTTGCTCGAGGCTTTTCCCGAACGGTCTGTTCCGAGCGAGGCCACCGCGTTAATCCATGAAAATTCTGTCGCGTCCGTGACTTTTACATATACTTTGACCTTTGCGGAGCCGAACCAGTTGCAGTCAGCTTCCGCAAGGTCTTTTTCCGTTATTGTCTCTGTTATGTCCATTACCGGAAGCTGTGCCTTCTCCTCGGTAGGCTCGTCGGAAGGCGTTTTCAGTGTGTAATATCCCGTTAATGTTACAGAAGCGTCTATGTCGGGACAAAACTCTAAGTTTATTCCTTTTATCGTATTTCCCGTGGTTAATGACTGTATAACTTTCTGAGTGGGGATAGTAAAAGTATAGACGCCGTTTTTAAGTTCGGATTCACCGATTGTGACAGGATTATCCTCCCAGCCTCCCCATGATGTGTCAAAAGGCTTGAAACTAAATACTTTTGTGTCAGAAGACAGGTCCTTTGACACGGTGTATGTTATTCTTAAATAATCAGAGGTTAAATTCTCCAGAGTCTGGATATAACCGTTGTATGTACCGTCTTCGCCTGTATGACTGGGGTCATCTGAAACGAGAAGCGCCGCCGAACCTGGTTTCAAGACGCTTGTCTGCTCATATCCGTCTTCAGATAACTCCGCACCATAAACGGTAATATTGCCCGACAAAGGGCACAGCATAATAAAACTTAAAAGAGCCGAGATTAATTTTTTA
>CAYLJL010000190.1:0-4201 GCA_964384005.1 uncultured Lachnospiraceae bacterium
TAAACTTAATATAAAGTATGTTTTTATGAGTAAAAAATTTATGAAACGACCGTGAGCACGCAACACATAAATCACTCTATAGAGCTATTATTTGTAACACCTATCCGATAGCCGAGAATTATTTTAATTTTATTTTTGTTTTCCTCTGAAAGACTTTCTGCATAAAGTAACCTGTTGAATCTGTCTCTCACATCGTTACTTATTTCAGACAAGGGTGTTTCTTTATAAACGCTGTATAAATATTCAGCCGCCGCGTTAAAATCTCGTTTTTCAAAAGCCCTGCTGTCGTCTCCCATAGTTTTGTCCTGATAATAATCAGCGTACAGCATATGATACTCATCATTTATTAACCCTTCGTCAACAGAGTCAAGCGCTTTTTTTGCTTCATCATAATTTCCGGAAGCTATAAACCTTCTTATTTCCTCAAAGCTTTGGTTCTTGTCATTTTCATCTGATGAACAGCCTGAGAAACAAAACATCACAGCCACAGCAATAAAAAAAATTTTCAAAATATTGCTTTTCATGATTAACCTCCTGTATCGGTTATTAAGACAAAACCATAAATACCGTTAAACCGGCGTTTCTCTAAAGCAAACTACGCCTTTTGACATAATATCATATTTTCCAAACATACTTTTCTGTAATATACAAGGCTCAACACTGTTGTTTTGTCCTTTTGAAACTTTAAAAAAGCTGACGTTCAAATACTTTGACCTCATTCTGTCATCAACGGCGATTTTTTTAGACGGATAGACCTCATACTTGTTATTTCCGCAGTTTAACGCGTAAAATATACCATTTGGCTTTTTCTCAAGCTGATTTCCGTATTCGCTGAAACTGCATTCCGTTCCGCTGAGTTCTTCGGGCAAATCATGTTGATTATTCAAATACAAATTATATTTTTCTTTAATCGTAAGACTTTTAACGGGTTCTGAATTATCAGGCCCTTCATTCTCATTTTGGGAAAAATTTGCGTTTTCCTCATTTTTGCCGGACATATTGGTTGACAAATCAGACAAGCAACCGTCCATTCCATAAAATCCGCCGTCATCATTCTTTTTTGAGTTATCCGAACTTTCTTCAATATAATCTATTTTGGCTTTCAGTTCCTCATAATCTTTTTTTAGAGAATTATGCTCTCCTTTTAACTGTTTGATACAATTATGATAATAGTTGTCAGTTCTTCTCAGTCTTATAAGAATAGTTATAATAAAAATAATCATAACAACAAATATTACACTTAAGGCAGAAAAATTTATAATTCCGCTGACAGAATCAGATGAAAAATAAGCGCTCATAATCAGATACCTCCATTATTGTGCTTGTCACGCAAAATATCCAGAATTGCTTGTACTCCAATAATAAATAGCGGGTCTGTCCTGTTCGTGTTTGCGTTTAAATTTACAATAACTTTCATTCCCTCATATACGGCAGACCAATCGTCTTTACTAAAGTTAATTACCATTTTCTTTTCGCCGTTAAATATTTTATTATTAATAATTGAGATAAACTTTTTTAAATTTTCAAGTTCGGGAGATATTTTAAAGGTATATTTTGAGCTTTGCTCACCACTTTCCGCGTTGAAATAATCAATATATTTTGAATTTTCCTCTCGTTTCAAATCATCCTCGGAATCAATCGCAAACTCCCTGCCATCATAACTGACAATAACTTTTTCACCATTATACATTTTTTCAGTATTCTCAAAATCAATATTATCAATATCATTTCGGCTTAGTTTCAATAATCCTTTTGACGCTTCCGTTTTGAGATTATTTTCGTTAATAGGTTCAAAATGAATATTAATTCCAAGCTCGTCAGACAATACCTTGCGCATATTAGTAATATATCTGTCGCTAATCCAATTATACATTTTAGAACCATTTCCCGCAAAATACAAATTAATATCTTTCGAACCGATTACATAGTCTTTAACGAGTCCAAGAGATTTAACAGAATAATACATTATTCCAAAGAAGCCGAGGACAAGTTCCCGCTTAAAGGGAATAAGCTTATCATTATCTTCCCTCTCAACAAAAGACTGTATTCTGTCGCCAAACTTAAATACAGCCGGCTCAATATCCGTTCTGAATCTTCGCATAATTCTTTCTTTGCTGTCCGAATTACTGTTTATAGCTTTAATGGTCTCGGCTATCGCTTTACCGTATGTAGCCCTGTTAAGCTCATAATAAACTCTGAAAGAGAAGCGAGGAATATAAATCTCGATGCGAGATTAACAGAAACCTGCATAAGATTTTTCGGTATATTTCCCTCTATAACCTTCCAGAAAGAAATATCCGTCGAACCTCCTCCAATGTCTATACAGCCATAAAGCATACATCTTGAAGCCAATGCCTGCTCCTGAAAAAATTTAGCGGAAACAATACTTTCCGCGCAATACTGTCTGCTGTTTGAATTAAATGTAAAAACGCTTTTGTCACAGGATTCCTGAAGGGAATCAATTATTGATTTTGTAATATTTCTGAACTCATCAAAAGAATCCTGTTTAAGCGACGTAGGATAAGAAAACCTCCATGTAAATTTGCAGGCTTGTTTCTGATAAATAAGGGCATATACGATATTCTTTATAATTTGTGACAAATATGCTTTCAGCGCGCGTTTGTTGTCCGCCGTCGTTCCCCATTTCATCTCAGTTTCAATACAGTCGTTTGCGCTCAGTTCAATTTCATAGTCAAAAATAACGTTTCCCATAGAGAACAGATTTTTTGCGTCGGCGTTTTTTTTACTTGAGTTATTTTGATAAATACTTGGATAAGCCTTTTGATTATAATACCTATATGGAACAAAATACGTAATATTATCGTCTATATAATTAGGATTATTATATATGACCCTGACGCCGTTGTCATCCATTTTCCCTGCACGTTCAACAGGTTCAAGTATTCCCCCGCTTCTCTCCTTAAATTCGTAAAGCTTTCCAAACTCAACAAACTCCGACTTCTCTCCTGAATTATCGGTTGCATAAAAGGCGACTGTTGAAGTCGTGCCGAAATCCATGGCTATATTATAAACAACGTCTGAGTTTGAGTTTACAACAGTCTCTTCTGGTTTTGGCAATATAAACGCTCCGAGTTCTGTTCCATTCGTTCCGTCAAGAGATACCTTTTTAAATATAACATGAGTCGGAACATCATCGCATTTATAAACCATTCTTTCTCTTTTGTCTTTACCATAAGCTAAATCCAAATCAAACTCGTTGTCGGCAGCCTTGCCGTCAATCATAATCTCGGCGGCATACTTAAAGTCCGACCCTTGATTTAACGGCATAGCCTCATAAACATAATATTCGTTCCATAAATTATGACCAAGAATATCACGTTGTTCTTTTACCTTTTGATAAGGCCAGATAAAAACAGAAGGCAAATCCACATCAAAAACATCAATTACATTCTCATATGAATACTCCCTTTTAATATGAATCTGCTTATAAGCGGTTTTACCGTTTACAGTTCTGCAAACGGGGAATATAATATGGGCCGTATATATTTCATTGTTGGTTTTTTCAAGTTTAATTTTTACCTTATCATTATTTCCCTCTGAGAACTTACCGCTCAAAATTTCGTTAATTTTTAAGTCATACTTAATATTATAGGGTTTAATATGCTCAAAGACCTCTCTTTTTATAGGCCACATAACATACTTTTTACAGCCGTTGTCGTCAAAAGCGTCTGTAAACTCTGAAATTTGGGTTCCTGTAAAACAGTTAATCAGGCACAAATCATCAAGAAAAATATCTCTTTCTCCAAAAAATCCCGTACTGACATCCATTTTCATATTATTTCTATTCAAAAACTCTTTAAGTTCCGTGGATAGTTCCTCAACAACATACAAAGGCTTGTCGTTTCTTCCCGTATAAACCTGAATCAAAGGCTTGACCGCCTCAACGTCTATATTTGGAGAAATATTTTCAAAAATCTCGCTTATTTTTGAGACATTCCCGTCAAAATCAAATGAAAAATCAATAAATTGATTTTCAGCAAGCTGTTTTGCCTTTAAAAGTTCCTCCTCACCCGAAAGAGTCATCGCTTCATCAATTTCCCTGATAAAATCCTCAATAAAACCGCAGGTAAGATTTATCAGATTATTTTCCCCTGCAATATTTGTTCTTAAAACTCTTTCTATAGATTCGAGCCATTTTTTCATATACAGATATTGAACACTGTTTTTAGTTATAAACGGG
>CAYLJL010000191.1:0-4200 GCA_964384005.1 uncultured Lachnospiraceae bacterium
GACTGCGCCTGCCTTCCTTCGCCTTGTGAAAATAATTTTTGCCTCGCCTCCTTTTGCTCATTTTCAAGCTGATTGACTATAAATATGGCAAACGAAATAAATTCATTTAAGTTTGTCGGTTTTTTTATTTCACTGTAATTATTATAGCACAAAAAAATGATTTGTTTTATATTTTAATAAAATTGTTATAAAAAATTAATCTTATGACATAATAAGAAAGTATATAAAGAAAATCCGTACAATTTAAAATACGGCGGGGCATATTTCGGGAGGAAGGAACAATCAGGCAAAAACAGCGGTCTGAAACATATTTTTCATTTTGTGAAAAATTTTTCTTTAAATATAATAAAAAATATGATAATATATAGGAAACACCGCACAAAGGAAAATAAAAATAATTTTTCAGACTTAAAATTTCTGTTATCGTGTCATTTTCAGAGAAAAATAACACTGCCGCTTCAATTTTTCTGAAAAATTATTTTTATATTGAAATTTGTCGGTATTTCCTATATGTAAAGTGAAATATTTGTAAATTTTAAGGAGGTTTTTAATATGGCATACGCAAGAGCAAAAAAACATTATCGCGCGGTTCAGAAAAAAATAGAAATGTCACCCCAAAAAGGTATTTTTATCCCAAAGAAAAAGAAAAATACTCTTATTTGTATCAGCGCCGCTATTATTATGATTGTTTTTATCAAAGGACTTTTATGCGGTTATATTTTAGGCAGAAATGATTAATTTTAAAGAAATGCCGGGCGATTTAAAAACAGACCTCTTTCTAAACCGCGAAATTACATTAATTCAATAAAAAATTATTTCATTCAATGGTCGGCGCTTTTGCGGCGCAAAAATCGGCTTCGCCGCCGCGTTCTTCGCGGCGATAGTTCGGCTAAAGTCGTTTTGACTGACTATAAATGCCGAAAGCGTTAAGAAGTATTGAATGAAATAATTTTTTAAAACGTTACCTCTATTGGCATTAAGTTTCGAAAGAAGTCTGATAAAAAGATTTTAGCGTGGCTGAAGTGCAGTGTTTACAGGAAATCGGGCGTTTCCCGCGGTTTTGCCGGCACGCTGAAATTATTTTTATTATTTTTTTACTGATTACTATTTTGAAAGGAATTTTTTTTATTATGAAATTAGGAATAGTTGGGCTGCCGAATGTTGGCAAAAGCACCCTTTTTAATTCTTTGACCCAAGGAAAGGCGGAGTCGGCAAATTATCCCTTTTGCACTATTGACCCGAATGTCGGAATAGTTCCTGTACCTGATAGAAGGCTTGACGTCCTGGCTGATATGTATAAAACCGAAAAGGTTACCCCGGCGGTTATTGAATTTGTTGATATCGCCGGACTTGTTAAAGGCGCGAGCAAGGGGGAAGGTCTTGGAAACAAGTTCCTTTCTCATATACGTGAGGTTGACGCTGTCGTTCATGTTGTACGTTGTTTTGAAAATACCAATATCGTTCATGTGGATTCTGCCGTCGACCCTTTAAGAGATATTGAGACAATTAATACAGAACTTATTTTCGCCGACCTGGACGTGCTGGAAAAGAGAATATCAAAAACGGAAAAGGCGGCAAAGGCAGATAAGGCCCTTAAAAAAGAGCTTGATATTCTTATAAAGATAAAAGACGTTCTGGAAAGCGGCAAAAGCGCGAGAACTATTGAGTTTACCGACGCGGAAGAAGAGGCTTTTGTAAGCGGTCTTACTCTTTTGACTTATAAACCGGTTATTTACGCCGCAAACGTTTCTGAAGAAGATTTAGCCGACGATGGGGAAAGCAACCCTTATGTACAAAAGGTCAGAAAATTCGCCAAAGAGGAGGATTCTGAAATTTTTGTCGTATGCGCTAAAATCGAGGAGGAAATTTCAGAACTTGATTCAGAGGAAAGAAAAATATTTTTAAACGACCTTGGTACGGATAAAAGCGGATTAGACAGACTTATTACCGCAGGGTACAGTCTTCTCGGACTTATAAGCTATCTTACCGCGGGAGTCAAGGAAGTCCGCGCGTGGACTATTACAAAAGGTACAAAGGCGCCGGGCGCGGCGGGAAAAATTCACAGCGATTTTGAAAAAGGCTTTATTCGCGCGGAAGTTGTTACATACGATGACCTTACACGCCTTGGAAGCTATAACGCCGCTAAAGAACAGGGACTTGTCAGAAGCGAGGGAAAGGACTATGTCGTTAAAGACGGAGATGTTATTTTATTCAGATTTAACGTATGATGAAAAACGGCTTTTTATTATTTTCCCGAAGCGACAGCGTAATTGATTTTCAGGTTTTTAACAGGTTTGTTTTCGAAAGGAGGATTTTTATGATTAATTCTGTAAGTTCTTATTTACCTCAGTCATATACTGATTTATATAATAATTCGTTTTATAGGTATAATTCGAGTTCAGATAGTATCTCAACAGGGCAGAATTTAAAATCCGGACAGGTTGAAAAGACGGAATGTCAGACCTGCAAAAACCGGAGATATGTCGACGGTTCGGATGAAGCCGACGTATCTTTTAAAACGCCGTCTTATATATCTCCGTCCGCGTCCGCCACTGTCGTGGCCTCTCACGAGTCCGAACACGTAACCAACGCCGTGCAGGAGGGCCGGAAAAAAGGAAATAAGCTTCTTTCCGTAAGCGTTACCCTTGAAACGTCCGTCTGCCCCGAATGCGGCAGAACATACGTATCGGGCGGAAAAACAAGGACTGTTATGTTAAAAGGTTCAGAGGAAGAAAAAAAACCGGAAAACCCATATGAGGCGGGAAAAAACCTTGTTATGAGATTTCTGGCTCAGGGTCAGAATGTAGATGCGGCGGTCTGATATGGGGTATACAGTCTCATAAGAAATTTGACGTTTCGCGAAAGTTTTGTCGGCAAAAAGCAAACAAATTTGTTTATAAAAATGACACTCTCACAAGAAATGCAAATGTTTTTTGCGAGAGTGTCATTTTTGTTTATAATTTGATATGAACGTGTTTAACAGTTTGTATCTATACTGCTTTCTTTTTCTAAATAGTTATCAAAAGAATTGCCGTTATAAATAGCGTACAGGGGATTTTCTTTTTTGGAAATTTCCTCAGAAGTTTCATCGGCTGAAATCTCTGAAGAAGCTTCCGGTGATAAAGTTTCTTCCGCTGAGAGTTCTTCTTCAGTATTTCCGAAGACTTTTTCTTCCGTCTTTTCATCTTCGCTTTTTTCGCTTTCGGCTTTTTTGCTTTCTTCAATTTCTTTTTCCCTGTATTCTTTTATTTCCTCGTTTATATCGGAGGTTTTTTCTTCGATTTCCTTATCAAGTCTGTTTGATGCAACTTCCGTTTTATAAAGCTCGTCGGCTTTATCTCCTATTATACCCCTTTTAGCGTCGTTTTTCATCTCAATTTCAATTCTTGTTGAGTCCCGTTCTTTTTCGGCTTTTGTAATCTGGCTTTGCTGAATACTGTCAAAGCCGAACGCTACTTTTGTAAATGTGTTGATAAACCGCTGAGTTTGTGTATTTCCCATCCCGTCGTTATTTTTTTCTTCCGTTTTTTCATTCTGCCTTCTTACAAGTTCTTCCGCTTCTCTTTTCTGTTTATCTATTATCGCCTGATTAAGCCGCTCCTGAAGCTCCTGAAGCTGATTCTGCAAATTATCAAGTTTAGCTTCCTTTAATTTTTCGGAAAGGCTGTCGTCCATTTTTACTTCTTGAATCTGCTTCTTTTTGTCTTCTATTGATTTTTTTATATTCTCAATCAGGCTGTCGCCGGCGCTTTTATTTTTTTCTGTGGCTGCCGGGGCGTTTTTTTTATTGTCCTGATGGTACATTCGCCTTATCATAACGCCGCTTTGCGTCTGATTTGTGTTTATATTCATTTTTATTCCTCCTTAAATTTATAATAAACGGCATTAATTCGTTTACTATGTCATAACTTTATTACGGTTATGTCAATCAATTTATAACAATCCGCAGAATTTTCAGGGCAAAACAACAAAATAATTGTGGAATATATCAGGTTTTTATGTTTTGCCGATTGAGTTGTTTCCTTGTTTAGCCATAAGTGGCAGGACTGTCTGCTATACTACGTATATCGGAAAAAAAGCGGAAAATATTAATATTTTAAAAATTATTTTTCTTATCTTTTATGCGGTTTTTAATTTATGAAACGACCGTGTTGCTCTGTCACGGTCGTTTCATAAATTAAAAACCGCAGGGCTTTGCCC
>CAYLJL010000192.1:0-4162 GCA_964384005.1 uncultured Lachnospiraceae bacterium
CTTGTTACAGGCGGGGGCGGTTCTATCGGTTCCGAACTGTGCAGGCAGATTTCAAAGTTTTCTCCGTCTAAACTTATAATTTTTGACGTTTATGAGAATTCTGCTTTTGAAATTTACAACGAGTTAAAGGAAAAGCACAGAGAAACGGAATTTATTATTAAAATAGGCTCGGTCAGAGACAAAGAATGCCTTGAAAAATTATTTAACGAGTTCAGGCCCGCGGCGGTTTTTCACGCGGCGGCGCATAAGCACGTTTCACTTATGGAAAACTGCCCTGATGAGGCTGTTAAGAATAACGTTTTTGGAACTCTGAACGTTGCTGTTTCTGCCGATAAATATAATGCCGAAAGGTTTGTTTTATTATCCACAGACAAGGCGGTTAATCCGACAAATGTAATGGGAGCCACCAAAAGGATTACAGAGCTTATTATTCAAAGTATGGCGGTTAAGAGCAAAACAAAATTTATGGCGGTAAGGTTCGGAAATGTTCTTGGAAGCAACGGAAGCGTTATACCTATATTTCAGAAACAAATAGAAAACGGCGGGCCCGTTACCGTTACCGACCCGAAAGTCGTCAGGTATTTTATGACTATACCGGAGGCTGCGAGGCTTGTTCTTCAGGCGGGCGGAATAGGGCAGAGCGGCAAAATTTTCGTCCTTGATATGGGTGAACCGGTTAAAATAAATGATTTGGCGAAAAATCTTATACGACTTTCGGGATATGTTCCGGGAAAAGACATAAATATTATATATATAGGATTAAGACCGGGTGAGAAATTGTATGAGGAGTTGATTATGGAGGACGAAAAGGACGATTTAACGGTGACTTGTCACAATAAAATATTTATTACAAAGCCTGTTGAGATTGATTATGAGCTTTTTGAAAGACAGCTTGAAAAACTTAAAAAAGTCTCTCTTGAGGAAAGTGATGAGATTTACAAGGTTTTACGGGAAATTGTCCCGAACTTTAAAAGACGTTAGGTTTATATTACAGTCAATAAATTTGAAAACAAACTTTTATTGTTTCACTATAAACGATTTTTTATCACTGAATATATATACAATAGTTTTGTAATGTAAAGAGGGATTTTTATGTACAAATATGTTAAAAGATTTTCAGACGTTTTTTTGTCTTTTATTGCCCTTATTATTTTAGCTGTACCTATGGTTATTTTTTCCCTTATTATAAAATGCGAATCAAAAGGCCCTGTTATTTTTAAACAAAAAAGAATAGGTAAGAACAAAAAAGAGTTTTATATTTACAAATTCAGGACAATGAGAGCTGATACACCGGAAAATGTTCCGACTCATCTTTTGTCAGACCCTGAAAGCTATATTACAAAATCCGGAAAGTTTTTCAGAAAAACAAGTATTGATGAGCTTCCTCAGCTTTTTAATATTATTAAAGGCGATATGAGCATAATAGGCCCGAGACCCGCTTTATGGAATCAATATGACCTTATTGAGAAAAGGGATAAATTCGGTGCTAATGACTGTCTTCCCGGCCTTACGGGCTTAGCTCAGATAAACGGCAGAGATGAAATCGAAATAGAGAAAAAAGCGGAATTTGACGGAGAATATGTTAAAAATATCAGCTTCCTCCTTGATTTGAAAATTTTCTTTCTTACGATAAAATCTGTTTTTAAGGCGGAAGGGATAAAAGAGGGAAAACGAGATAAAAATGACAGTCCGGAAAATTAAATATCTGTTGATTCTTATATTCAGATTGTGTATCAGATTTTTTCAGTTATATTATTTTATTGTTTTGCTATAATTTATTTACGATTTGCGGTATAAAAATAATATAAAAATTAAAAAAATATATGGATTTTTTTTTTAATATAGTGTATAATCTAATGTGTGGATTTTATAAACGGTGGTTTATTATGAGTAAGTTTTATGAATGTACTAATAGTAAGTTTTATGTACATATATTTTGATGTTTATATTTATTATTTGATATATTTACTTTTATGGAGGTAAAAAAATGGGAAGAAGCAGTATGAGAAAAAAAATGGGCGCGGCAAAAAACAACGCAAAGTTTAAAATTGCACTTGTTATCTGCGCTATTGTTGTTATCGCGGTGATTATCGGTGCTATATCCTGGTTTACGTGGTATTCTAATACCAGTGAGATGAGAGAAGCTTTAGATGTTGATACAATTTATCCTAACATACTTGCCAACGGTGTGAATATAGGCGGAATGAAAAAAGAAGACGCTTTAAAAAAGCTTCAGCAGGACGCGCAAGAACCTTTTGACCAGAATGAGATAACCTTTATGTTTGTTGACGAAGACGGGGAAACGGAAGAAGTTGTATTTACTTATAAACAGTTCAATGTTAAGCTTGATATAGAGGGCGCTGTTGAACAGGCTTATAATTACGCGAGAGAGGGCAGTATTGAGGAAAGATATGAATTATATGACAGGCTTAAAATCGGTGATGTTTATTCATTTGATATTAACTATCTGACAGATGAGGGTACTTTACCGGATGAAACAATCGCTACAATAAGAAGCGAGCTTGAAAAGGGGCTTAAAGACAAGGTTTATGTTGAGCCTAAAGACGCGACTCTCACGAAAGATGACAGCGGTTTTACTACTGCCGATGAAAAAAATGGACGGGAGCTTGATTTGGACAGAGCCGTTGATATAGTTGTGGAATATATTACAATAGACGTTGCGGACGATATGGCAATTTATACGCCTACAAAGCCTATTGAAACTCCTGTGAAAGAAGTTCCGGCAAATGTTACTGCCGCACAGCTTTCACAGGTTAAAGACGTTATCGGAGAATACAGTACAAAATATACGGGAAGCGGCAGTTCGGGAAGAGTAGTTAATATGCGAGTTGCCGCTTCTCGTTTGAATGGAAGAATTATCAGCCCCGGAGAAACTTTTTCCACAAATGAGTGTTTTGGTGAGAGCACTCCGGAAAACGGCTATATGCTTGCGGGAGCGTATATAAACGGCAAGCTTGACCAGGATTATGGCGGCGGTGTCTGCCAGGTGTCCTCAACATTATATAACGCCGTTCTGCGTGCGGAGCTTGAGGTTGTCGAAAGGTCAAATCATTCTTTGACGGTAGGATATGTTCCACGAGGGTTTGATGCTACTCTGGCGGGCGACTATATTGATTTTAAATTTAAAAACGATACATCTGTTCCTGTATACATAGAGAGTAAGCTTACAAACAATCAGGTTCTTGTTACTCTTTATGGAAAAGAAATACATTCTCCGAACAGAACTCTTGAGTTTAAAAGCGTATTTACAGGGGGCGCTTATAAAACTTATAAAGAAGTTTATCAGGACGGGAAATTTGTCGAGGAGGTTTATCTTTCAAAAAGCGTTTATAAAAATATAAAAGATAACGGTAACGGCGTCGCGGTTGAGGTTACATCAGAGCAGACTACTGCGGAAGTGACAACCGAGATGACAACGGAAGCAGTTTCTGAAAATGTCCAGAATAATGATAATTCAGAGGACAAGAAAAAGTCTGAGACGGGAAAAAATGAATCCGCTAACAATAATGTTTCGGCAGTCGATTCTGTAGGAGAGTATACCGCCCCTGAATCAATACCTCCTGAAAGCGGAGCTGTTGATTCGAATGTTGGCGATGATATTACGGATGATATGGGTAATGATACTAACAGTAACATAACGGATATAAATGAGAATATTATTAATGATATTGTTGTTTTACCAACGGATGATAGTATAAATTCTTCTTTGTAGGTAATTTGTTTGATGCGGCTAAACAGTAAAAAAATGAACAGGCAGGTTTTATTAAAACTTGCTTGTTCATTTTTCATTATTTTGTTATAACAGACCTGTTCAATAACCTCCGCAATGTCGTTTGACAGCGATTTTTCCGCCATACTTTGCTTAATTTTCCTTGAAATACTTTCCAAGTATTACCGCAGAAATTAAGCTTCGTCTGACAAGGAAATCTCTTGTCAATCGTCATCACTCAGGTTATTAAACAGGTATAATCAGGTTTTATTAAAGCCACGGAAATCAATTTTTGCGGCGTAGCCGAAATAAAGTTTAGGTCAAGCCTTTGGGTCAGTGCTTTTGCTTCGCAAAAGTCGGCTTCGCCGCCCGCACTTCTTTGCGGCCAGCCTTTTTGCGATAGAAAAAGGTTCCAAAAAAAACTAAAAATTT
>CAYLJL010000193.1:0-1195 GCA_964384005.1 uncultured Lachnospiraceae bacterium
CCACAGCCAAGCTTCTCGCCGATATCATCGCATAACGTACGAATATATGTACCCTTAGAACAAAGCACGGTAAAAACAATTCTTTCTTTTGAAATAACCTCATCTATTTTTATATCAAATATTTTAACAAGACGTTGTTTCCGTTCGACCTCCCTGCCCTCTCTCGCAAGTTCATACATTTTTTTGCCGTTTATTTTAACAGCGGAATACATAGGAGGCGTCTGATAATACTCGCCTTTAAAACTCAAAATCGTATTTCTTATTGTATCCGAATTTATATCAACATCTGATTTTTTCAGGATTTTGCCGGAAATATCCTGCGTGTCGGTTGAAACGCCGAGAAGAATTTCGGCTCTGTACTCCTTAATATCTGAAGCGATATACTCAGAAATCTTTGTAGCTTTTCCAACGCATATTGGCAAAACTCCGCAAGCGTCCGGGTCAAGAGTTCCCGTATGTCCTGTTTTAATTTTTCCGAGAGTTTTGCGAACAATGTTTACAACATCATGAGAAGTAAAACCTTTTTCTTTATAAATATTAATAACGCCGATTAAATCATTCATTAATTTTCAACTCTTTTTTAATTTCCGCCAGAACATTATCGATTGCCGAATTCAAATCACCCTTAAATGTAGCGCCGGCGGCAAGCTTATGTCCGCCGCCCTCAAAAACCGATGCAATCTTATTAACGTCCGTCTTTTTGGAACGAAAACTTATTTTACACAAATTTTCACCTTTTTCATAAATAAAAGCGGAAACAGAAATACCTTTTATATTCAAAATGTATTCAACAATGCCATCCAAATCCTTATTTGTAGCGCCGCAGTTTGTCAAATCATTAAAAGTCAGAGACGTATAGGCTATTTCTCCGTCAAATTTTAAATTGTCAAGGGCTTTTTTAAATATTTCAACTTCAGTTTTAGTATGCTCATATAAAACTTTATCCTGTATTGAGGAATAATCAATACCGAAATCAATAAGCCCTCCCGCTATTTCCATTGTTTTCCTGCTTGTGGAATTATATTTAAAAGCAAAAGTATCCGTAACAATTCCTGTATATAACGCCTCAGCGATATCTTTATCCAAAGTACAGAAATTTTTAATTATTTCATAAACAACCTCACAAGAAGAAGACGTTCCGCCCAAAACAATATTATGTTCGGCAAAATTGTCGTTGCTTATATGATGGTCAATA
>CAYLJL010000193.1:1205-4146 GCA_964384005.1 uncultured Lachnospiraceae bacterium
TTAAAAGTCGTTTTCGCCCTTTCAAAAACGCATTCCGCGCCGCCGAGTCTTTTTTTAGCTCCGCAGTCAACAGCTATAAACACATCAGGCTCAATATCATTATAGTCGCCTTTAAAAATATATTCCTTGCCTTTGATAAAATCAAATTTTTCGGCATAGTCTTCAATAAGAATAACAGGCTTCGCGCCTATTTCGGAAACGGCCATAGCCAAAGCCATGACCGAACCTACAGCGTCGCCGTCGGGACTTACGTGAGTAGAAATAACAATATTTTTACTCATTGTCCAGATTTCATAAATATCAGTTGAAAAAGTTTCCATAAATTAATACTCCTTCCTTAATCATGTAAATTCTCATTTATATTATTTTTATCAGAACCATTGTTTATATCATCAATAATTTTTGAAATTTTAAAACCGTATTCAAGGGAATCATCAAGTATAAATTTAAGTTCGGGAGTATTTCTCAGATTTATACGAACAGCAATTTGTTTTCTTATAAAACCCGAAGCGTTTTTAAGTCCTTCCATCGTCTCTTTTTTCTTTTCATCATCGCCTAAAATACTTACATAAATTTTACAATATTTAAGGTCGTTTGTTGTCTCTGCTTTAAGAACACTTGTAATAAGACCTATTCTCGGGTCTTTAAGTTCCGAACGTATAACCTCGGAAATCTCTCTTTTTATCTCGTCATTGATACGAATCATTCTGTTATTTGTTTTCATCACGTCACCGCCTAAAAATATAAATATAAAAAATCATTTATATCAGCGTGTCTGAAACCGGCACGCGCGCAAGAAACATTTGTGTTTCTCGCGGTTTCATGAAATTCTATGCGCCAAACAAAGTTTGGCGGCTTGATTTCGTTTTTTATATTATTGAGGAACTTCTTCCATCACAAAAGCCTCAACAATATCTCCTTCTTTAATATCGTTAAATTTGTTAAAAAGTAAACCGCACTCATAACCGCTGTTAACCTCTTTAACATCGTCTTTAAATCTTCTGAGGGCGGCAAGTTCGCCTTCATAAACAACAATGCCGTCTCTGACAATTCTTATCTGGCAATTTCTCAAAATTTTGCCGTCAGTAACATAAGAACCCCCGATAGTGCCAACACCTGAAGCTTTAAAAAGCTGTCTTATTTCAGCGTGTCCAATAACCTTTTCCTCAAATACAGGGTCAAGCATACCCTTCATAGCAGAGGTAATGTCCTCAATAGCGTTATAAATTACACGATAAAGTCTTATATCAACCTTCTGGTCATCGGCAAAGGATTTAGCCGAGACTTCCGGACGCACATTAAACCCGATAATAATGGCATTTGAGGCGCTCGCGAGCATAACGTCCGATTCAGTAATCGCGCCTACGCCGCCATGAATAGTTCTTATCCGCACTTCTTCATTGGATAGTTTCTCAAGACTTAATTTAACAGCTTCCACGGAGCCCTGGACGTCTGCTTTTATTACTATATTAAGCTCTTTGACGTTACCCGCCTGAATCTGGCTGAACAAATCGTCAAGAGAGACCCTTTGAGGAGTGTTTTTAATCAGTTCCTCTCTGCCTTTCGCGATAACGGACTCAGCAACCTGCCTTGCCTGTTTTTCATTTTTCGCCACATAAAACATATCACCGGCCTGAGGAACTTCTGAAAGTCCTAAAATCTCAACAGGAACAGAAGGACCCGCTTTTTTTACCTTCTGACCTTTATCGTTCATCATAGCTCTTACACGTCCGTAACAGGAGCCGGCGATAATAGGGTCTCCCACTTTAAGAGTACCGTTTTGTACGAGAACCGTAGCGACAGGACCTCTGCCCTTGTCAAGCTGAGCCTCGATAATAGTACCTCTCGCTTTTTTACCCGAATTAGCCTTAAGTTCTTTCATTTCAGAAACAAGAATAATCATCTCAAGGAGCTGGTCAATACCCGTTTTGCTTATCGCGGAAACGGGAACGCAGATAGTATCTCCGCCCCAGTCCTCAGCGACAAGTCCGTATTCAACAAGCTCTTGTTTTACTCTGTCCGGATTTGCGCTCGGTTTATCAATTTTATTTATAGCGACAATTATTTCAACGTTAGCCGCTTTCGCGTGGTTAATCGCCTCAATAGTCTGTGGCATAACGCCGTCGTCCGCCGCAACGACCAGAATAGCGACGTCAGTAACCTGCGCGCCTCTCATACGCATAGCCGTAAATGCTTCATGTCCCGGCGTATCAAGAAAAGTAATAGGTTTATCACCAATAGAGACAGTATAGGCTCCTATATGCTGTGTTATGCCGCCGGCCTCGTTAGCGGTAACTTTACTATGTCTTATAGCGTCAAGGAGAGAAGTTTTTCCGTGGTCAACGTGACCCATAACCACAACAACAGGCGGTCTTTCTTCTGTATCTTCTTCCGCCATATCGTCTTCTTTGAATGTTTCCTCAAGGAGGTCTATTTCCTCCGCTTCTTCAGCGATAACATCATATCCCTCGGCAATAATACGCGCTATTTCAAATTCCACCTCCTGATTTATTGTTGCCATAATTCCGATTTTCATTAAAGCCATAACAATTTCGGTAGAATTTTTTTCAAGCTTTTCCGCAAGTTCTTTTACAGTAACTTTCGACGGTAGCTGAATAATTTTAATATCATCCTCCGCACCTGTCTCTACAGGCGTTTCTTCAACGACGTCCGGTTGTTTTTCATTATTTTGCTTTGCCTTTTTTTTCTTTTTTTGTTTTTGTGAGTGCCTGTCCTTTTCTTCAGTTTCAGCGTTCTCATGTTTATTTGGGTTCTTTTTTACGTCTTCTTTATGGGGCTTAGACGCGGAAACTTTATTGTCTTTGCTTTCTTTGCCTTCCTTATTGCCTTTACTTTCTCTGCTATCTTTATTTTCTTTATTATTTTTATTATTGGATTCCTTTTTTTGTGAAAACTTCTCAAGAACTTTGTCAACGTCCAC
>CAYLJL010000194.1:0-4132 GCA_964384005.1 uncultured Lachnospiraceae bacterium
CACGAATATAACCGCCGCCGTACAAACGCATCCAGCAACAAAAACAAAGGTTTCCATTATACCAAACCTTCTCGAATCCCTTACTTTTCTGCTTATTTTAGGTTCATATTTAACAGGTTCATCATATGCCTTGTTTGTCTTTACAATTTTAATACTTTCAATAAATCTCGTTCCGTCAGGACACAATTCTTTAAAATAAGCGAGAGCTTCCGGATTAGCCGCGTCAATAGACAATACTCTTTTAATAATATCTAAAGCCTTATCATTTTCGTTTTCCCTCATATAACAAAAACTCAAAAGATTAAGAGCGGTTATAAATTTAGGGTTTAAATCAATAGCTTTTTTAAGCTGTATAATCGCCATATCCTCGCTTTTTTGTTTAGCGGATCTAAGGGCCTGATTATAAATTTTCAAAGACTCGTTTAAACTCTGAAGTTCCTTAGAATTCACCTGAAAATATTCAACATACTGAGAGGCGTAATTATCTTCTTTTTGTATATTTGAACTTATAACCCACTGTTCAAGCGCAAGACTGATTCTGCCTGTTTCATAATAAATAAGGCCCAAGACATTTCTCGCATTAATATTATTTTTATTAAATAAAATACTTTTTCTGAGAGCTTCTTCCGCGTGAGTAAAATTATTGGCGTTCACATAGGAAAGACCTTTGTTATAAAGGATATTTGAGATATCATAAACTTTTGAAAAATCACTTATATTGTTTCCGCAGTTCTGACATCTTTTTTTGTTTTCAGTAAAAGAATTACAAATGGGACATATCACAATAAACCTCTCCTCACCTGTTATTTGTACCTTGCTTCTGACCCGAAAATTGTTTAAGAATATCCATCATATCTTTAATTTCATCGGAATTAATGGAACTTTCAATTTCTTCAACCTCTAAAATAGGTTTATACTTCAAAATTTCCTTTTTAAAATCAAGCATTGTAAAACCTCCTGAAAATAAGTTATTATTTTTTAATTGCTGTTTAATCATATAAGCAAAGCCGCAAAATCTTTAGTGTGAAATAGCATTATGGAGAAAATATCAAATAAACGTTTTAAAATATTTTAAAACATCTCCCACAAGATACAAAGACCCTGTACAGACGATACAATCTTTCTTATCTGAAATTTTCAAAGCCAGTTTTACGGCACTTTTTAAATTTTTCTCAATGAAAACAGATTTATCGTCAAAAGACCATGATTTAAAAAGAGTTTCAGCCCGTACAGCTCTTTTGCTGTCCGCTTCGGTAAAAATTATATTGTCGCAGGGTCCGGTAATTTTATCAAGGATTTCAATATAATTTTTGTCCTTCAAAATTCCTATGATAATTGTTATTTTTTTATTACAGCTTTTTAATCTTTGAATAAAAAGCTCAAGATAATCAGCTCCGCCGACATTGTGCGCCCCGTCAAGAATAAATAAAGGCTCTCTCATAATAATATGCATACGACCTTTTATACACGCCTTTTCAAGGCCCTCAAAAACAGCTCTGTCAGAAATAAAAACACCTTGTTTTCTCAAAACCTCAACAACCATAAGAGTGTTGCAGGCATTAAACACCTGATAATCTCCGCAAAGACCGACAAAAATTTTCTCATAGAAAAAATAATCATTTTTCACATTGAACAAAGTTCCGTCTAAATTACGATTTATAATATTTATTCCATAATCTTCGGTATAAAACAAATCCGAATTTTTTTCGGAACAAATTTCCTTAATAATATTATACACTTTTTCCTGCTGTGAATACAATACCACAGGTGAATTTTTTTTAATAATTCCGCCCTTTTCTCTTGTAATTTCAGATATTGTGCTTCCAAGATATTCCATATGGTCAAGACTTATTGAAGTAATAACAGAAACGATAGGATTCTCTATAATATTCGTTGAATCAAGCCGACCTCCAAGACCGACCTCCAAGACCACAAAATCTGCCTTTTTTTCGTTAAAATAATTAAACGCCGCAGCCGTGATTATCTCAAAAAAAGAAAAAAAATCATCACACCTGCCAAAAAGTTCAAAAACCTTATTTTTTACAATTCCGATATGCTTAATAAAATCACAATCGCTTATATACTTTCCATTTATAGCTATACGTTCATTGTATCTTTCAAGATGAGGCGAGGAAAAAAGCCCCGTACTATAACCTTGTTTAATTAATATTGAATAAATCATCGTACAGGTCGAGCCTTTTCCATTTGTTCCCGCGATATGGATAATTTTAAGATTTTTCTGGGGATTTCCAAGAAGGCTCATAAGTTTTCTGAAATTCCCCTCACCCTGTTTTGAACCAAATTTATGGCAATTTTCAAGATAGGAAACCGTCTCATCATAATTCATAAGCAATCACTCGCATTTTTCAACTTTTTTAATATCTATACCAAGTTCATCAAGCTGAATTTTATCAACAACATTCGGCGCTTCCGTTAAAAGACAAGAAGCGTCTTTAACTTTAGGAAAAGCAATAACATCTCTTATACTTTCCGCGCCTGTAAGAAGCATCACGAGCCTGTCAAGTCCAAAAGCCAATCCACCGTGAGGAGGCGCGCCGAACTTGAAAGCGTCAAGTAAAAAACCAAATCTTTCCTGAGCGTCGTCTTCACTGAAACCAAGAGCTTTAAACATAACTTTCTGAATATCCCGACTGTATATACGGATACTTCCTCCGCCCACCTCACAGCCGTTGAGAACCATGTCATAAGCCTTCGCGCGGGCGTTTTCAGGTTTTGTTTCCAAAACATCAAGGTCTTCATCCATAGGCGAAGTGAAAGGGTGATGTTTAGCAACAAACCTGTTTTCCTCCTCGCTGTATTCAAAAAGAGGAAATTCAGTAACCCAAAGAAATTTAAAATCATTATCGTTCAGAATTTCAAGTTTTTTTGCGACGTCAAGACGCAACGCTCCCAAAGCGTCAAAAACAACACTGTTTTTATCAGCGCAGATAAGAATAAGGTCTCCGCTTTCACCGTCAAGAGCCTTAACAATTTCGCCAAGCTTATTATCGTCAAAAAATTTAGAAATAGTCGTTTTAAACCCCTCGTCAAGTACGTTTATCCAGGCAAGCCCTTTTGCGCCGTAAGTTTTAGCGACGTCAACCAGAGCGTCGATTTTCTTTCTCGGAAAAGAACCGCAGCCTTTCGCGTTAATTGCTCTTACAGAACCGCCGTTGTCAATAGCGTCCTGAAAAACTTTAAAACTGCTTCCATTTACAATTTCCGTAATATTTTTAAGCTCCATACCAAATCTTATGTCAGGCTTGTCCGAACCAAACCTCTCCATAGCCTCTTTATAAGGCATTCTAAGAAAAGGAGTTTTAATGTCAATGTCCTTAATTTCCTTAAACACTTTTTTAATAAGTCTTTCATTTACATCAATAACATCGTCCACGTCAATAAAAGACAATTCCATATCTATCTGTGTAAACTCGGGCTGTCTGTCCGCGCGTAAATCCTCATCTCTGAAACATTTGACAATCTGAAAATATTTGTCAAAACCGGATACCATAAGAAGCTGTTTAAAAAGCTGAGGAGATTGAGGAAGGGCGTAGAAATTCCCCGGATGTACACGGCTTGGAACAAGATAATCTCTTGCGCCCTCCGGAGTACTCTTTGTAAGCATAGGAGTTTCTATTTCCAAAAATCCCTCATCGGTTAAAAATTGTCTGACAATTTGAGAAATTTTATGTCTTATAATAATATTTTCCGCGACGTTCGGTCGTCTTAAATCCAGATATCTGTATTTAAGTCTGAGTTCCGTATTTACATTAACCGATTCCTCAATAGGGAAAGGAGTCGTTTCCGCTTCCGATAAAATTCTGAGTTCAACAACGGATATCTCAACCTTACCGGTTTTCATAGCCGGATTAATATTGGCTTCCTCTCTCTCCTGAACAATACCCCTCACGGCAACAACATATTCGCTTCTTATAGTTTTTTCTTTTTCGACAATATCTCTTTCAGCGCTATTTTCGTCTATAACAACTTGAACAATTCCTGTTCTGTCCCTTAAAAGTAAAAAAGTAAGATGGCTTAAAACACGCCGTCTTCCAACCCAGCCCATAAGCGTTACTTCTTTTCCAATCATATTTTCATTAACTTCACCACACATACAGCTTCTTTTCAAACC
>CAYLJL010000195.1:0-4120 GCA_964384005.1 uncultured Lachnospiraceae bacterium
CTGTCGACAGGCGCTCCCTTTTGTATTCCCTGGCAAAATTTAATCAGCTCATTTTCATTATTCATTTGTATAGCCTGTACAATATCCGCTCTTTTTTCATCAGATTTAGGCATTACATTATAACCCAAGTCTTCAAAAATTCTTGACGCGAACACAGCGCCTTTAAGACTTCCAGAGACTACATTGGGAGATAAAAACAAACCTTGAATTAAAGATGAAGTAACGCCTAACGTCGGCCCAACTTCCCTTCCTAAACCGGGAGAAGTAAGTCTATAAGCGGCATTTTCGACAAACTCACTTTTTCCGGCTATATATCCGCCTACAGGCGCAAGTCCGCCGCCGGGATTTTTAATCAAAGAACCAACAACAATGTCCGCCCCTACATCGCTTGGCTCCATAATATCAACAAATTCACCATAACAATTATCTACCATACAAATAATATCAGAACGTATATTTTTTATAAATTCAATGAGATTTTTTATTTCATCAATAGTTAAGCTTGGTCTGAAACAATACCCTTTTGAACGTTGAATAGTAACAAGCTTTGTTTTTTGGTTTATTGCTTTTGGTATTGACTCATAATCTATTTTTCCATCGGGAAGCAGCTCAATTTGTTTATATGAAATACCATATTCTTTTAGAGAACCTTTGACTTTTCTTGAATGACCGATTACTCCTTCAAGAGTATCGTAAGGTTTGCCAACAGGAGACAGTATTTCGTCTCCATACCTGAGGTTTCCGAATAAAGCCACCGTCAAAGCGTGTGTTCCTGAAATTATCTGAGGTCTTACAAGAGCGGCTTCCGTATGAAAAACATCAGCATAAATATTCTCAAGAATGTCCCTTCCTAAATCGTTATAACCATATCCCGTTGTCGCGGCAAAATGAATATCACTCAATTTATTTTTCTGCATAGCCTTTAAGACTTTATATTGATTAATTTCCGCCGTTTTTTCAATTTCGGTAAATTTGTCTATGACTTTTTTTTCTTCTTCTAAGGAAAATTCAGCAACCTTTTTATCAATATCAAAATTTTCAATAATAAACTCTGTCAAATCCCTGACCTCCTCTGCTGTTTATCTTGTTATTTCGCATTAAAAATTCCACTGATTACTATAATATTTTTTCGCAAAAACAATAAATTTCATCTGCGGCTCTTAAAATATCACAATCGGTTATATCAATCCATTTAGCGTTTTTTGCCTGATGCTTAAACCACGTAACCTGTCTTTTCGCAAAATGTCTTGTATCTCTTTTCAAAATATAAACAGCCTCATCCAAAGATATTTTACCCTGTAAATATAAGATAATTTCTTTATATCCGAGTCCCTGCATAGAAACAAGGTTCGGCTCATACTTTTCAAGAAGTTCTGAAACCTCACAAACTAAACCTTTTTCAAGCATAATGTCAATTCTTTTGTCAATTCTTTCATATAAAAGTTTTCTGTCCATATTTAAAATAATAAAAATTGTGTTATAAGGTGAATTTTTTTCTTTTTCCGTTTCATTATGCTCAGATATAGGCTGACCCGTCTGCTTAAAATACTCAATGGCCCGAATAACTTTTTTTATATTATTAGGATGAATAACATTACATGATTTCGGGTCACATTTTTTAAGCATTTCAAAAAGAAAATCGCCTCCCTTCTGGTCGGCAATTTTCTGTAATTGATTTCTTACAGTATAATTGATTTCGGTTTCCTCAAAATCTGTATCATTTACAAAAGCGTTAATATAAAATCCTGTTCCTCCGACAAGAATAGGATTTTTACCTTTTTCATAAATTTTTAAAGAATATTTTTTTGCCATACTTTGAAATATGGCAACTGAATATTCCTCATCTGGATAAAGCTCATCAATAAGATAATGTGTGATTCCTTTTTTTTCTTCTTCAGAAACTTTAGCCGTTCCGATATTCATAAATTTATAAACTTGCATAGAATCGGCTGAAATTATTTCCCCGTTAATTTTTTTCGCAAGTTCAACAGAAACAGCGGTTTTTCCGCAGGCAGTAGGCCCCGCGATAACAATAAGCGGTTTTTTCATATGCTATTCTATCCTTTTTATAAAATAACTGTAAAACTTTACGGTACATATAATCGTATCGCGACGAAACAACAAAATAATGACAGTGCTGTTCAGCTGTGTTTAACTCTGTCCCTGACCTCAGCAAGCTTTGCGTTGTTAAATCTGTCAAGTGTTCCGACAAGATATCCTGTAATCCTTCTTATTCTCTCAAAAGGAATATTCCCCTCTTTTCTTCCGCAGCATGGGCAGACATCTCCTATTAATCCATTAAATCCACAGACAGGGTCTCTGTCTACAGGATGATTAATTGAACCGTATCCTATACCCGATTCTTTCATATAACGAATAATTTTCTCAAAGGCATCGACATTTTTTGTTGTATCACGTCAAGTTCAACATAAGTTATGTGCCCGCCATTTGTAAGCTCGTGATAAGGAGCTTCAAGCTCAATTTTTCTGAATGCGCTTATAGGATAATAAACAGGTATATGGAAACTGTTTGTATAATATTCTTTGTCTGTAATACCGTCGATTTCACCAAAGAGCTTTTTGTCCATATTTACAAAACGTCCGGAAAGACCTTCAGCAGGAGTCGCGAGTAAAGAAAAATTAAGTTTTCTTTTTTCTGCTTCCATATCCATTCTTTTTCTCATATGCTTTATTATTTTAAGCCCAAGTTTCTGAGCTTCTTCAGATTCTCCGTGGTGAAAACCTGTCAAAGCTTTAAGACACTCGGCAAGACCGATAAATCCGATAGATAATGTTCCGTGCTTTAAAACCTCCGCGACTGAATCCTCATAGCCAAGCTTTTCGCTGTCAATCCAAACACCTTGTCCCATAAGGAAAGGATAATTTTTAACTTTCTTACCGCATTGTATTTTAAATCTGTCAAGAAGCTGGTCTATACATAAATCCATTTTTTTATCGAGTTCTTTAAAAAACCATTCGACATTCCCATCTGAGCGTAAAGCAATTCTTGGTAAATTTATTGATGTAAAACTAAGATTTCCACGACCATAAGTAATTTCTTTCGTTTTGTCGTACACATTTCCCATAACTCTTGTTCTGCAACCCATATAGGCGATTTCCGTCTCAGGATGACCTTCTTTATAATATTTAAGATTAAACGGCGCGTCCTGAAAAGAGAAATTAGGGAAAAGCCTCTTTGCGCTTACTTTACAGGCAAGACGAAATAAGTCATAATTTTTATCATTTTTATTATAATTTACCCCTTCCTTAACTCTGAAAATATGTATCGGAAAAATAGGCGTTTCACTGTTTCCGAGTCCGTTTTCAAGGGCAAGCAGTATATTTTTAATAACCATTCTGCCCTCTTCTGAAGTGTCCATCCCATAATTTACCGAGGAAAAAGGAGTTTGAGCGCCTGCTCTTGAGTGCATTGTATTAAGATTGTGAATAAAAGCCTCCATAGCCTGATATGTTGCCCTGTCTGTCTTTTTCAAAGCGTTTTTCATTGAGAATTCCTGAATTTTCTGAATTTTTTCGGAATCAAATCCTTTTTTTACATAAAATTTTAATTCTTCCTCGATATAATTTTTATTTTCGGAAATGGAAAGCTGAAAACCCCTCTTTAAAAGTTCATTTTTTATTTTCTCAACGAGCTCGTCCGAATTTTCATAATCAAAAATAATCTCAATATTTCTCGCGAAATTATAAGTATAATTTTTAATAAAAGTTTTTTTGACGCCTTCGGCTAAGGCATAATCAAGATTTACAATGCTTTGACCTCCGTGCTGGTCGTTTTGATTTGATTGTACGGCAATACACGCTAAAGCCGAATAACTTGAAATATCATTAGGTTCCCTTACAGCCCCGTGTCCTGTTGAGAAACCACCGTCAAAAAGTTTTATCAAATCAATCTGGCAGCAAGTTGTCGTAAGAGTCAGAAAATCTAAATCGTGAATGTGTATATCGCCATCAACATGGGCTTTACTGTGCTCAGGCTTTAAAATAAACATTTTATAAAATTGTTTTGCGCCCTCGGAGCCGTATTTAAGCATAGTACCCATTGCCGTGTCTCCGTTTACATTAGCATTTTCTCTTTTAATGTCGCTGTCTTTTGAATCACT
>CAYLJL010000196.1:0-4101 GCA_964384005.1 uncultured Lachnospiraceae bacterium
AGAAAATATTTTTTTCTAACAATATTTGTATCAATATGAAGTTTCGAAAGAAGTCCAGTAATCCAAAAAGGTAATTCCGGGAAGGAGGAGACCTTTGGAATGCTATATTTTGCTGATGTGAAATCTTTTGAGGAAGAATTGCTCATGGAGATTGAAAAAATTATTATTACGGATAGTTTTCCCACTGACTGGACGTATCCAAATATACAGCCCGCTCTTATTAATGAGGCAAAAAGACGGGGATTATTTAAGGAAACAGCGACAAATTAAAAATAATTTTTCTGAAATTCTGAAGTGGTATTTTTTTTGAAAAATGACACTAAACGTAACTTTTAAGTCTGAAACAGGCTTTACTCTGATTTTTAGAGGTACCCTTAATTATATTCGTAAATATGACCGATAAAAAATGGTTTCTTTATTAAAAAACTATAATATTGCTTCATTTTATTGACAAATATTATAATTTCTTAGTATAATTATTATATAGCGATGTATTAGGCGGTGAGTTGGCGATGGATATATTCAAACTTAAAAAAAATAATACCACTGTTCTGACGGAAATTTACGCAGGAATTACCATATTTATTACTGTAGCTTATATATTTTCAATGAATCCTGAAATTTTAAGCAGCGCAGGAATGGATAAAAGCGCGGTTTTTACAGCGACAATTCTGGCGGCTGTTATCGGAACTCTATGTATGGCGTTTTTTTCAAATTATCCTTTTGTACTTGCCCCCGGTATGGGAATTAATATCTATTTCGCGCAGACAGTCGCGAAGGAGTATGGCTGGGAAATTGCTCTTTGCGCCGTTTTTATTGAGGGTATAATTTTTATTATTATTTCAACTATAAATATAAAAGAAACTGTTTTTAACGCTATTCCCCAAAATCTTAAATACGCCGTCAGTGTTGGAATAGGTCTTTTTATTACTTTTATGGGACTGAAAAATTCAGGAATTGTTGTTATTGATGAAAGCTTTGTTATTTCCATTGGCGATATAAAAAAAGTCGGTTTCTGCCTTGCTGTTATAGGCATAATTATTATTGGCGTTATGTCATATTACAGGGTTAAGGGCGCAATGCTCTGGGGAATTTTAATTGTATACATTATGGGTATAGGCTGTGAGCTTATAGGCTGGTATGAAGTGTCTGATAAGTGTCCGAGTCTTATACCTCATGAAATTATAAGTTTTCCTTCGTCTATTGGAAGTATAAATATCATAAAGGCTTTTGAGGCGGTTAAATTTGACAGTATATCTTTGTTTGATTTCTTCTCTGTGATTGTTTCATTTTTGTTTATTGATTTATTTTCTACAGCCGCCATATTTATCGGACTTTCGGAAAAGGCCGGTATTTCTGATGAAAAAGGCGGTTTTTTAAAGTTTAAAAATGTACTTCTGGCAGACGCTGTCGGAACGATTGCCGGTACCGCGCTTGGCGCGCCTGTTACAACAACTTGTGTCGAGAGCGCCGCGGGAATTGTACAGGGCGGAAAAACCGGCTTGTCTTCTGTTACGGCGGCTGTTTTGTTCTTTTTGTTATTATTCTTTTCTCCTGTCTTTTTCTCAATACCGAGTTTTGCTGTCGCCCCAGCTTTAATAATCGTGGGACTTTTTATGATTGATTCGGTTACTAAAATAGATTTTTCGGACTTTACAGAGGCAATACCGGCGTTTCTCATTATTATTATAACACCTTTTTCAACCAGTATTGTGAACGGAATTATATTTGGGGTTTTGAGTTATGTTGTTTTGAAAGTATTGACAGGCAGAAAAAAAAATGTTAGTATTGTAATGTATGTTATCGCTTTTATATTTTTGGTAAAATTGTTTTTATAAATGATTCTGCATAATTGACGTTTTCTTATTTGCTGCAGGGATGTGCGGAATTTCTTATGTTGACCGTCCAGGCAGAAATTTTTATTTATGTTCTTTGAGCGGCTTTTTTTATGTACGCGGTAAGTATAAAAATCGGCTTAGCGGTTTTTCTAAAAACGGTAGGTATATAGTCAATCAGCTTAAAAATAAACAAGTCCGGCTTGTTTCCATTTGTCTATTTTCAAATTGATTGACTATAGTTTAATTTCAGAAGGGAGTTTTTTGCTGATGAAAAGAGCTTTAATAAGCGTTTCCGACAAAACAGGTATTGTTGATTTCGCGAAAAGGATAAGTGAACTCGGTATTGAGCTTGTCTCAACGGGAGGTACATATAAAGCGCTTGCCGACGCAGGTATTCCTGTTATAGGCATTTCAGATGTTACCGGATTTCCAGAATGTCTTGACGGAAGGGTTAAAACGCTGCATCCTAATATTCACGCCGGTCTCCTCGCTATGAGAAGCAATCCCGAACATATGAAACAGGTTGAGGAACTTGGAGTTGATTTAATTGATATAGTCGTTGTTAATCTCTATCCCTTTAAGCAGACTATTTTAAAAGACGGAGTTCAGCTTGAGGAAGCTATTGAGAATATTGATATCGGAGGCCCTACAATGCTCAGGGCGGCGGCTAAAAATTATCGTGATGTTTCTGTAATTATTGACCCCCTGGATTATGATAAGGTTATTGATGAGATTAAAAACAGCGGAAAGGTCTCTGAAAAAACAAATTTCTATCTTGCCGCGAAAGTATTTAATCATACCGCTCATTATGATACCCTTATCGCTAATTATCTTCGTGACAAAGCGGGTATTGAAAAATATCCCGAGACTTTAAGCATGACTTTTGAAAAGGTTCAGGATATGAGATATGGTGAAAATCCTCACCAAAAGGCGGCTTTTTATAAAGAAGCCGGCGACAACAGCGGTATGCTTACAGGTATAAAACAGCTTCACGGAAAAGAGCTTTCTTTTAATAATATTAATGATACTCACGGCGCGCTTGAACTTTTAAAGGAATACAGCGAGCCTACTGTCGTTGCCTGCAAACATTCCAATCCATGCGGAGTTGCCAGCGGAACAAATATTTATGACGCTTATGTCAAGGCCTATAATACAGACCCTGTATCTATTTTCGGCGGTATCGTTGTGGCAAACAGAACTATTGAAAAGGATACCGCCGAAGAAATTAATAAAATTTTCCTTGAAATTGTTCTCGCTCCGGATTTTACCGATGATGCTTTAGAAGTGCTTACTAAAAAGAAAAATATTCGCGTTCTTAAACTTGATAACGTTGACAGAAAACAGTCTCAAAACGCTTTTGACGTAAAAAAGGTTTCGGGAGGAATTCTTGTTCAGGATATTGATAATGAATTATTGAACGACGACGAGCTTAAAGTCGTTACTGAACGAAAACCAACCGAGAAAGAAATGGAGGATTTGCTGTTTACCTGGAAAATTGTTAAATATACAAAGTCTAACGGAATAGCTATAGGAAAAGATAAACAGTCCGTAGGAATAGGACCCGGACAGGTAAATCGCATCTGGGCGACTGAACAGGCTATTGAGCATGGTATCGAGCAGCTTGGCGAAGAAACTGTCAAGGGGGCAGTTCTGGCATCCGATGCGTTTTTCCCATTTGACGATTGCGTTAAGGCTGCCGCAGACGCCGGAATTACGGCGATTATTCAGCCCGGAGGCTCTGTGAGAGACCAGGATTCTATTGACGCCTGCGACAAATATGGTATAGCTATGGTATTTACAGGTATGCGTCATTTCAGACACTGAGAATTTGTTTTGCGCAAAGACGCTATAATTTAAAATTGTGATTTGATATGAGTAATAGACTTCTTTCGAAACTTCATATTGATACAAATATTGTTAGAAAAAAATATTTTCTACAATGTTTCTTAACGCTTTCGGCGTTTAAAAAGCAAAATGCCTTTCGCTAAAACATTGAATAAAATATTTTTTTGCTGGACCGGAGTAATTTCGCAGTTTCGAAAGAAGTCTAATATTGATTTTGAACGAACGGGTTTTGATATATAGGCACTGTTGAATTAATTTGTTTCCTGTAAATTTAAAATACACAATAAGCGGAGATTTTATTTTTGCCATTTATTGTGTATTTTTTTATTGTATAATTTATTATAAAAATTGCAGAATATTAGTATAACGTGAGTTCGATGAAAAATAACAGCGAAACGTCAGTTTCGCACAAAAGTTT